>CAUPXP010000002.1:0-175693 GCA_963515455.1 Streptococcus mitis
AGCCTAAACCAGAGCCTAAGCCAGAGCCTAAACCAGAGCCTAAGCCAGAGCCTAAGCCAGAACCTAAACCAGAGCCTAAACCAGAGCCTAAGCCAGAGCCTAAGCCAGAACCTAAACCAGAGCCTAAACCAGAGCCTAAACCAGAGCCTAAGCCAGAGCCTAAACCAGAGCCTAAGCCAGAGCCTAAACCAGAGCCTAAATTAGAGCCTAAGCCGGAACCAGCACCAGTTCCATCAACACCAGAGACTCCTGAACAACCAGTAGCTCCAGTGCAACCGGAACAACCAACAACTCCAACCCAACCTGCTGTTCCAACACCAGCTGAAACATCAGTAGCAACTGATTCAGCTACTCAACCAGCAACACCTAAATACGTTGATGGTCAAAAAGAATTGCCTAAGACAGGTACAGAAGCTAATGCTAGTCTAGCTGCACTTGGACTCCTTGGAGCTTTGAGTGGATTTGGATTTCTTGCTCGCAAGAAAAAAGAGGACTAAAAACTCATAGTTTTTGAGAAGATGATTCGTCATCTTCTTTTTTCGACCCCTATGGTCTTTTGCTTTTTTATATGAAGTTTGCAGAAAACATATTTTAATATATATATATATTAAAAAACGCTTATTTTACATATAAATAGTAGATTTTCTAATGAAAATAATGTTATAATGTAAGTAATGGATTATTTACCTATGTTTAGAGTAGGGATATTTAACTCTGTGAATCAGATTTAGAAATTGAAACTTTCAAAATACTTGGGTGTAATTCCGCAACTAAAATTTATTTAAAAAGGAGAAAATATGTATTCAAGAATGGACAAGTATCACGGACAAAAAGTCCAGCGCTTTTCAATCCGTAAGTATAGTTTTGGTGCAGCATCAGTAGCTGTAGCAGCCTATATGATGTTTGGTGTAGCAGCGACTGTTCACGCAGATGTAACACCTTCAACACCTTCAACAACAAACGAACAAGTAAACCCTGACAATGGAAATCAATCAGGCTCAATAACTCCTCTAGTTTCAAATGAAACTGCTACACCAACAACTGAGCAACCATCAGCACCAGCAGAAACACCAAAAGCGGAAGAAGCCCCAGCTATAAAGGCTGACACAAGCAAGTTGGAAGCAGCTATTGCTCGTATGGAGACAGCCCTTGGCAAAGCAGGAGTATCTGAAAAGACTGCCTCAGCTATTGAAGCAGCAAAAACAGAACTTGCTAAGGCTCAAGCCCTACTGTCAAACGACAAAGCAACACAAGCAGAAGTAGATAAAGTTGCTAAAGAATTGAATAGCCAAGCTTTCGTTCTTTCAAGTATGCCAAAAGTAGAAAAGAAAGAAGAAAAACAAAATCAAGACTCACGTAATGGACAAGAGATTCCTGGCAATGGGGAAAGTGGGTTTAGAACTGTAGATACTACAGCTGCAAATGCTGCGTCGGAAGCAGAAAAATATAAAGGTATTCGAGATGCAGCTATTCCACAATTGCAAGCAAATATTAATAAACTTCAAGCTGAAATAGCAAAAGAAGAAGCGCTACCTACGAATAAAAAAGATCAATTTAAAATTGATGTTTTAAAAGGTATTAAACAAAAAGCAGAAAATGTTATTACAACTGCAAATGCAGCGGATGTAAGTTCAGCTCAAAAAATGAGCCAACAAGCAGAAGCTGTTAAATCTGAGCGTGATTTATTAGCTTTATATTTGGCTGGTAAAGCAGACTTAGGAGCACCTGTTAGTGAAAACCACGCAGCGTACGGTAATAACCCAACAAACGGTGTCTTTGAGAGTCTGAAAGAAGGTTTTGGGGATAAAGTAACCTTTACAGATGCTGTTACTAAATCAGAAACGATTGCTAAGCAACAAAGAGGCCAAGGAGAAATTAATGCTCGTACCGCAGGAATTGGTAGTGCAACTTATAACTGGAAAGAAAAAATTATTACAAAAGCTGATGCAGAAGCTGGTGTACTAAATGGTTGGAAAATAGAAGTTGGTGAGCAAGTAAATGCTGTTCAACCTCTTGATGTAACGAATGTTACAGATAAAGACGGTGCACCAAGTACTCGAACAGTACCAAAATCAAAAATATATACAAATAATGGAGAATTAAAACGATTCTATACTGAAGGACAACAACTATCATATAATAACGGTAGTGGTATTATTCCAACTTTAACGCCTACTATCGATGCGATGAAGAGTAATGCATTTGGAGAAGTGAAAAATCGTGATTATTATCTTGAATTAGGTAGTAAAGGTACGACTATTTCAAAGGAATATGATGTAAATGGAAATTCAAGAATTAATGTTAACTTGATTCACGGTGGTGCTTATGGTCATGTTTCTACTACAGGAACTGGAGAAAAAGTTAAACTTAAAATTGTAGATGCGTTTACTGGTGCAGAGATTAACCCAGTTGAAGGTAAAAATGGTCCTCTATCTACGGAACAAGGTCCTGGGGGTAGTAATGGATGGAACTATATGGCTCGTCTATATGATATTCCTGCAACTACTACAAAAATCAAGGTTTTAATTGAAGCTGGGGACCAAGCGGGATCACAAAATGGAGGTACTGAAAACCAAACGCGATGGGGAAATACAGTTACGCTCAGAGATGGATACCTTGTAGGAGGTATCGGTATTGCTACAGCTCCAGCAGCTGAAATTGTAACAGATGTTACTTCAGGACGAAATAAAAATGAGTATGGCTACACACCAGACACTATCTACAAAAAAGATCAAAAAGGTAGTTTTAACTTTACTCTTAAAGATACAGCTGGGATGAATATTAATTATTATGCTGCATCAAATGTTCAAGTTACGATAAAAGTACCAAAAGGTGTGGTGTTGGAAGATAGAGTTATTAATAAAAATGGTGGTGCTGACTTTTTAGGAAATGTCTATGCAAATACTATTAAATGGGTTCCAAATGATCCAACTGATAATTCTAAAGGAGGAACTTTAACTTATAACGTACCTGCTGGAGATCGTATGGCTGCAGCAGAAAAAACTACTCGTTCATCAAGTATTGTGTTTACTACTGCAAATAACTTCATAGGACCAGCGGATTTTAAAGTAACCGTAACAAGTGGGTTTGGAGATACGGATGCAGAGGGAAATAAATTATATTCATATACAATTAATGGTTTGAAACCAGCATATGAAAATCAGTTCAATCGAGGAGGATTGGCAAATTCTGATAAACCAGATTTTGAATATGGAAAAATAATCTATATTAATAGCTTACAAGCAACAGGTACCGTGACTGTTCCAATTAATACTAACAATGATCAGTTAAAAGAAGTTGCTTATGCAAAAGCACAAGAAGAAGTTAATTCAGCTAATTTCCAACAATTGCTTAGAGATATGAATGCAACAGCTGGAATAGGTCAAATTACGAATGTTACCCTTAATTCTAAAGATAAAGTTGAAATCACAAAAATAGCTGCTGATGGACGTGGTGTTGTAAAAGTTCCTGTTACTTATACTGCTGATGGAAGAACTTATGATACAACAGTAGATATTGAAGTAAATGTTGTAAAATCAACTACAGATAAGCTAGTAGTATTTGAAGGTGATAAAATCACAAATGAAGAGGTTAAATCTTCAGTCACTCCTGCTACAATCGAGACTAAAGCGGGAGTTGTAAACAATCCTAACGAAGCAGATGTCTTTAGTACGACAGGAAAAGCTGGAGAAGCAGGATTGAAAATTCCAACAACGGTTACTCATGATTCAAATGGTACAAATATTAATGAAACAGTAGAAGTTCCGGTTACAGTATTGCCAAAAGCAACTGGTGAAGTAGAAGTACACAAAGGAGCTTCAGTAGATAAAGTAAAAGAAGTTGCAAAAGAAAAAGCAACAGGATTAGTAGAATCAGCAGATTTCACAGGGAAATTACCAACAGGAGCAACAGTAACAGTTGGGGATATTACAGAAGAAGTACTAGCGACAATAACTGCAGAAAAAGGTCCAAATAAAGGTGTTGTAAATGTTCCAGCAACATATACAGTAGATGGAAAAACATATAATACAACAGTTCCAGTAACTATCAACGTAGCAGGTTCTGAAACAAAAACGATATATACATTAGAAGGAACAAAACCAAGTGTTGAGAAAGTTAAGAATGCAGTAACACCAGGAAATGAAGGAACAGTAAACGATCCGAAAGAAACAGATTTACCTGCTACAACAGTAAAAGCAGGAACACCTGATATAACCGTACCAACAACAGTAACATATCCAACAGGAGATGAAACTGTAAAAGTACCAGTTGAAGTGTTACCAAAAGCGACACCAGAAAAAGTAACAACATTAAAAGATACAACTAGTGACAACCTAACAACAGCTGTAAAAGAAAAAGCACAAGCTGCACTAGGTAAATTAACACTACCATCAGGAGTTACAGTAGAATTAGTTCCAAATCAAACATATACTGTTCCAGCAACAACTTCTAATGGTGATAAAGATAATGTACCAGTAAAAGTACAATATAAAGACGCTACAGGTACAGTAGTAGCAGAAGATACAATTAATGTACCAGTAACAGTAGTAAGTTCAACACCAAGTAAAATCGTTGTTTTCGAAGGTGATGAAGTAACAGCTGATGCAGTTAAAGGTGCCGTAACACCAGGTACTGATGGAACAAAGGGTACTCCTGTAATTCCAACTGATTTAACAAAACAATCAGGTGAAAAAGAAGTAACATTACCGGTAGCTTACGACGGAATCACAGATCCGGAACAAGTGAAAGTACCAGTAACAGTATTACCAAAAACATCTGGTGAAGCTGATGTACCAAAAGGTTCAACAGTAGATAAAGTAAAAGAAGTAGCTAAAGCAAAAGCGTCAGCATTAGTAGAAGAAGCAGCCTTCAAAGGAAAATTACCAACAGGAGCAACAGTAACAGTTGGGGATATTACAGAAGAAGTACTAGCGACAATAACTGCAGAAAAAGGTCCAAATAAAGGTGTTGTAAATGTTCCAGCAACATATACAGTAGATGGAAAAACATACAATACAACAGTACCAGTAACAATCAACGTATTAGGTTCAGAACCAAAAACAGTATACACTGTAGAAGGAACAAAACCAGATGCTGAGAAAGTTAAAAATGCAGTAACACCAGGTACTGGAGGAACAGTAGGAACACCAACAGAAACTGCTTTACCAGAAACAACAGGTAAAGTAGGAGCAAAAGATGTAACTGTACCAACAACAGTAACATACCCAAGTGGAACAGAAACTGTAAATGTACCAGTTGAAGTGTTACCAAAAGCAACACCAGAAAAAGTAACAACATTAAAAAATACAACTGGTGAAAATTTAACAACAGCTGTCAAAGAAAAAGCACAAACTGCCCTAGGTAAACTAACATTACCATCAGGAGTTACAGTAGAATTAGTTCCAAATCAAAATTATGCTGTTCCAGCAACAGATTCAAATGGTGATAAAGGTAATGTACCAGTAAAAGTACAATATAAAGACGCTACAGGTACAGTAGTAGCAGAAGATACGATTAATGTACCAGTAACAGTAGTAAGCTCAACACCAAGTAAAATCGTTGTTTTCGAAGGTGATGAAGTAACAGCTGAACAAGCGAAAGCAGCCGTAACACCAGGAGAAGATGGAACAAAAGGTGAACCAACAACATTACCAGAAACAACTGGTAAAGCTGGGGAAACAGACGTTAAAGTAGATGTGCCGGTAACTTATGACAATGGTAAGTTAACAGAAACAGTAAGTGTTCCAGTAACAGTATTACCAAAACCAGAAGCGGATGAAATTCTTGTTCCTAAAAATGGGGATAAAGACAAAGCAAAAGAAAAAGTACTTGCTCAAGCCAAAAAAGCAATTGCTGACGGAACATTTACAGGTAAATTGCCACAAGGTGCAACAGTTGCTATTGATGAAACAGCTACAGTAACAGTGCCAGACTTAACAGAAGATACAGAAGTTGATGTACCAGTTAAATACACTGTAGATGGTCAAGAAAAAATGACAACAGTCAAAGTTCCAGTAACAGTAGTTGAAGGGGTACCACAAATTGTACCTGTAAAAGAAAATAATGATGTTTTACCAGATCCAGAGAAGAGTATCGATAAAGAAGATTATCCACAAGGATCAACATTTAGATATAAAACTCCAGAAGGACAAACAAGTCCAATTGATGTAACAACAACTGGAGATAAGAACGTGGTTGTTGAAGTGCTTGACCCACAAGGAAATACAATCGTTGAAGTACCATCTACAGTACGAGTAGTAGAAAGTTATCCTAAATATGTACCAGTAGATCCAGCTAAGAAACAACCAGATCCAAAAGAAAACATTAATCCAAATGATTTCCCAACTGGAACAACATTTGAATATAAAGATAACACTCCGGTAGATACAACAACACCAGGTGAGAAACCTGTAACGGTAGTAGCTAAGTTGAATGGACAACCAATTACAGAAATTCCAGCGACAATTGTAGTAGTAGAATCTAAGACACAATATGTCCCTGTAAATGCTGAAAATGATAAGAAACCAAAACCACAAGATAGCATTACACCGGATGATTATCCAGAAGGATCAACATTTGAATACAAGACTCCAGAAGGACAAACAACTCCATATGATGGAACAACACCAGGTGAAAAAGATGTTACTGTAGTCGTGAAAGATCCAGATGGAGATACAATTGTAGAAGTACCAGCGAAAATTAAGGTTGTTCAAGGTAAAGAACAATTAACTCCAGTAAATGCTGAAGATAAAGATAAACCTAAAGCTGAAGATAGTATCACACCAAGTGACTATCCAGAAGGGTCAACGTTTGAATACAAAGTTCCAGAAGGACAAACAACTCCATATGATGGAACAACTCCAGGGGATAAACCAGTTACAGTTGTGGTAAAAGATAAAAATGGTAATGTATTAGTAGAAGTTCCAGCAACTATTAAAGTAGTGGAAGCTAAACCAAAACCAATCGAAACCCCAGTGACGAATACACCTTTAACAAAAGAGGATATTTCTAAATATGTTAAAGTTCCTGCAGAAGGCAGGGTAACGAATGTTGAGAACATTCCAGACTTAACAACGCCAGGTAAGAAAGATCCAGTTAAAGTAACGGTAGAATTACCAAATAGGAAAGTAATTACAGTGGAAGTCCCAGTGAACGTAACACCAGTGAAGGAAATTGAAACTCCGGTTACGAAGACTCCATTAACACCAGAGGATTACACTAAGAGAATCACGATTCCAGAAGGTGGCAAGGTAACGAAGGTAGAAAACATTCCAGACTTAACAACACCAGGTAAGAAAAATCCAGTGAAAGTAACTGTGGAATTACCAAATGGAAAAGTAATTACAGTAGAAGTTCCAGTAAATGTAACTCCAATCACTCCAATTGAAACACCAGTAACAAAAGATAAACTGACTCCAGAGGATGTATTAAAACAAATTAAAGTACCAGACGGAGCAACAGTTAAGGTAGGAGATCTTCCAGACTTAACAACACCAGGTAAGAAAGATCCAGTAAAAGTAACGATTACATTACCAAATGACAAAGTAGTTACGGTAGAAGTACCAGTGAATGTAACACCTATTGAAGATATTGTTAAAAAACAAGGTGATCCAATTACTGCTGAGGATGTTGAAAAACACATTCCAAAAGGAGTAAAAGTTATCTCAATTGGAGATAAACCTACAACAGATGTTCCAGGTGAAAGACCAAGTATTCCAGTTGTAGTTGAATTGCCAAATGGAATTCGAGTAACGATGAATATCCCAGTAATCGTAACGCCGAAAGTAACACCTGTAGTAGTTTCAGTAGGAACGCCTGTAACGTCAGAAGATGTTAAGAAACATATCGAATTGCCAAAAGGATGGACTGTAACAAAAGTGGGCGAAATTCCAACGACTACAACACCAGGAACAAAACCAGTTGTTTCAGTGGAAATTGAATTACCAGATGGACGTAAGATTACAGTCGATGTACCAGTCATCGTAACGCCAACTGTAAGACAAATTGTTGTACCACAAGGAACTCCAATCACACCAGATGATGTAAAAGGTCATATTGATTTACCAAAAGAGCCAGGATGGGAAATTGTAGAAGTAGGAGAAATCCCAACAACAATTCCAGCTGGAGTAAAACCAAGCGTTAAAGTGAAAATTAAAGTTCCAACTGGTGAGATAATTGAAGTAGATGTACCAGTAATCGTAACACCAACAGTAACTCCTATTGTAGTAGAAGTGGGAACACCAATTACTGAAGAAGATGTTAAGAAGAAAGTAGATCTACCAGAAGGTTGGGAAATTGTAGAAGTAGGAGAAATTCCAACAACTGAAACACCTGGAGTAAAACCAGTGGTTAAAGTGAAAGTAAAATTACCGGATGGTCGTATTATTACAGTCGACGTACCAGTAACAGTAACACCTAAATCACAAAATGGTGGAGGAGTCATTGCTCAAAATGGTGATTCAACAGTTCAAATTGTAACGGAATACCTAGATGAAAATGGTAACCGAATTACTTCAGATAAAGAAGGAAAACACAATCCGATAGAGTTGGAAGGATATGAATATAGTCATTCGACAACGGATGCTAAAGGAAATACCTTACATCACTATAAGAAAGTGACAAATCCAATCGATCAAGAACAACCAGTAGCTCCAGTGCAACCGGAACAACCAACAACTCCAAGCCAACCTGCTGTTCCAACACCAGCTGAACCATCAGTAGCAACTGATTCAGCTACCCAACCAGCAACACCTAAATACGTTGATGGTCAAAAAGAATTGCCTAACACAGGTACAGAAGCTAACGCTAGCCTCGCAGCGCTTGGACTTCTTGGAGCCCTAAGTGGATTTGGACTTCTTGCTCGCAAGAAAAAAGAAGACTAAAAACTCATAGTTTTTGAGAAGATGATTCGTCATCTTCTTTTTTTATTTTAGTGTTTTTACTTGCGTAAAAAAATTTTTTCTAGTATAATAGTTTATTGTGAGCGAACCTCACTTACCCCTTGCAAAGTCTTGGGGTCATTAGACCAAAAGGAGGAACATATCAATGGCTAAATACGAAATTCTTTATATCATTCGTCCAAACATTGAAGAAGAAGCTAAAAACGCTTTGGTAGCACGTTTTGACTCTATTTTGACTGACAACGGTGCAACTGTTGTTGAATCAAAATCTTGGGAAAAACGTCGTCTTGCATACGAAATCCAAGATTTCCGTGAAGGACTTTACCACATCGTTAACGTTGAAGCAAACGACGATGCAGCTCTTAAAGAGTTTGACCGTCTTTCAAAAATCAACGCTGACATTCTTCGTCACATGATCGTCAAAATTGACGCGTAAGAAGGTAAACTATGATTAACAATGTTGTACTTGTAGGGCGTATGACACGTGACGCTGAGTTGCGTTATACCCCATCAAATGTAGCAGTTGCGACTTTTACTCTTGCAGTAAACCGTACATTTAAGAGTCAAAATGGCGAACGTGAGGCTGATTTTATCAATGTCGTTATGTGGCGCCAACAGGCTGAGAACCTTGCTAATTGGGCTAAAAAAGGCTCACTTATCGGGGTGACAGGCCGTATCCAGACTCGTAGTTACGATAACCAGCAAGGACAACGTGTCTACGTGACAGAGGTCGTGGCTGAGAATTTCCAAATGTTGGAAAGCCGTAGTGTGCGTGAAGGTCATACAGGTGGAGCTTACTCTGCCCCAACTGCAAACTATTCAGCACCTACAAATTCAGTACCAGACTTTTCACGTGATGAAAATCCATTTGGAGCAACAAATCCATTGGATATTTCAGATGATGATTTACCATTCTAATGGACAACTAAAATTATAAAGGAGAAAAAACATGGCTCAACAACGTCGTGGCGGATTCAAACGCCGTAAAAAAGTTGATTACATCGCAGCAAACAAAATTGAATATGTTGATTACAAAGATACTGAGCTTCTTAGCCGTTTCGTTTCAGAACGTGGGAAAATCCTTCCTCGTCGTGTAACAGGAACTTCAGCTAAAAACCAACGTAAAGTAACAACAGCTATCAAACGCGCTCGCGTAATGGCTTTGATGCCTTTCGTAAACGAAGATTAAAGAAAAGACCCCGACGGGTCTTTTTTTCACGAGTTCTGGAATGAGAAGTCGAGTTGAATTTGGCTGGACTTTTTCATAAACAATTATTTTCTTCTTATCCAAGGACTTACAATAAAACTGGAAACTTTTTGAAAATAGGGGATTTAGTTACTTTATGGTATAATGGAAAGAGTTAGATTGAAAGAGGTAGTGAGATGGATGCCAAATTAAGATACAAGGCAAAGAAGATCAAGATTGTCTTTTTTGATATTGATGATACATTGAGAAATTCAAAGACAGGTTTTATTCCAGCTTCAATCCCAACTATTTTTAAGCAATTACGTGAAAAAGGAATTTTGACAGGTATTGCTTCTGGACGAGGGATTTTTGGTGTCGTTCCAGAGATTCGTGATCTCAAGCCTGACTTTTTTGTAACTTTAAATGGGGCTTATATCGAAGATAAAAAAGGTCAGGTCATTTATCAACATCAGATTGAGAAGTCAGATGTTGAGGAGTATATCTCTTGGGCCAAGCAAGAGGGAATTGAGTATGGTTTGGTTGGGAGTCATGATGCCAAGTTGTCGACTCGCACCAATATGATTAGTGAGGCTATCAATCCAATTTACCCCGATTTAGATGTAGATCCTGATTTCCATGAAAAAGAAGATATCTATCAGATGTGGACTTTTGAAGACAAGGGAGATGACTTGCACTTGCCTGACAGTCTCTCAGACAAACTTCGCATGGTTCGTTGGCATCAACATTCGTCTGATATTGTGCCGATTTCAGGCTCCAAAGCGACGGGTGTGGAAAAGGTTGTGGAATATCTTGGCTTGAAACCAGAGAACGTCATGGTTTTTGGAGATGGGCTGAATGACTTGGAACTCTTTGATTATGCTGGAATCAGTGTTGCAATGGGAATTTCTCATGATAAAATCAAAGAAAAAGCAGATTATATTACAAAAACATTAGAAGAAGATGGCATTTTTGATGCCTTAGAAGGATTTGGTATGGTAGAAAAAGAATTGCATTTCCCACAAGTAGACATTGAAACAGTAGAAGGTCCTCTTGCGACCATTAAGACCAATCACGGAGACTTGCGTATCAAGCTCTTCCCTGAACATGCTCCTAAAACAGTTGCTAACTTTGTTGCTCTTTCAAAAGATGGCTACTATGATGGAGTCATTTTCCATCGTATTATCAAGGACTTTATGATCCAAGGTGGAGACCCAACTGGAACTGGTATGGGTGGCGAGTCAATCTACGGCGAATCATTTGAGGATGAATTCTCAGAAGAACTTTACAATATCCGCGGTGCTCTTTCCATGGCCAATGCTGGTCCAAATACCAACGGCAGCCAGTTCTTTATCGTCCAAAATCAACACCTGCCATACTCTAAGAAAGAAATTGCTCGTGGTGGTTGGCCAGAACCAATCGCAGAAATTTACGCTAACCAAGGTGGAACTCCTCACCTAGATCGCCGTCACACGGTTTTTGGTCAGTTAGCTGATGAAGCATCTTACGCAGTCTTGGACGCTATTGCTGCTGTTGAGACAGGGGCTATGGACAAGCCAGTTGAAGATGTTGTGATTGAAACAATTGAAATCGAGGACTAAGATGAAAATCGGTGATAAGCTAAAGGGGCGTATTACAGGGATTCAGCCCTACGGTGCTTTTGTTGAGCTAGAGACGGGTGATACGGGGCTGATTCACATTTCAGAGATTCGGACAGGCTTTATTGAAAATATCCAAGAAGCTTTGAAAGTCGATGAAGAGGTTCAGGTTCAGGTGGTGGATTTAGATGAATTTACAGGGAAAGCCAGCCTTTCTATCCGCACTTTGGAGGAGGAAAAGCACCAGTTTCCTAGACGGAGACGCTTTTCAAGCGACCGTTTTAACTACGGCTTTGCGCCTCTTAAACGAATGATGCCAATTTGGACTAGAGAAGCCCTGCACTATTTAAAAAAGAAGAAGTAGTTTAGAATTTTATATTTTTTGTAATGTTAATATAAATCTGCTATAATAGAACCATGGAAGAAGAACAATTATTAAAATCAGGGGAGCGAATTAACCAGCTCTTCTCAACAGATATCAAAATTATTCAAAATAGAGAGGTTTTTAGCTATTCGGTGGATAGTGTTCTCTTGTCACGCTTTCCACGTTTCCCTAAGAAGGGATTGATTGTGGATTTCTGCGCTGGAAATGGAGCAGTGGGGCTATTTGCTAGCACTCGTACTCAAGCACAGATTTTGGCTGTTGAGATTCAGGAGCGTTTGGCGGATATGGCTGAACGCTCTGTCCGTTTGAATGGTTTGGAAGAGCAGATGGAGGTCATCTGTGATGATTTGAAAAATATGCCTGCTTACATCCAGGGAAGTAAGGTGGATATGATTTTGTGTAATCCGCCCTATTTCAAGGTGGATCCTCATTCAAACCTGAACGAGAGTGAACATTATCTCTTGGCACGACATGAAATCACGACCAACTTGCAGGAAATTTGTCGCAGTGCCCAGAGTATTCTCAAGTCTAATGGACGGTTGGCTATGGTTCATCGTCCTGATCGACTTTTAGATATCTTGGACAGCTTACAACGGCATAATCTAGCCCCTAAGCGCCTGCAGTTTGTTTATCCAAAGCGGGAAAAAGAAGCCAATATGCTCTTGATTGAGGCTATCAAGGATGGCTCGACAAGTGGCTTTAAGGTCTTGCCACCTCTCATTGTCCACAATGATGATGGCTCTTATACGCCGGAACTCGAAGAAATTTATTATGGATCATAAGGCTTTCATGTATGTAGTAGAATGTAGAGATGGTTCTTACTATACAGGATATACAACAGATATCAAGAAACGAGTAGCTGTGCACAATAGTGGTAAGGGAGCCAAGTATACAAGAGCTCGTTTGCCAGTCAAACTTATCTATGCTCAAGGTTTTGCCAGTAAGGAAGAAGCCATGTCGGCAGAAGCCCTGCTCAAGCGTAAGAAGAGACCGCAGAAGGAAAGATTTTTATCTGAAAATCAAGATAGAAATTTACTCAGTTATTTTGAAGAGTAGTGAGGAGTCCTTTGACTCCTCTTACTTTTGTCAAAAAGCGAAAAAAATGCTACAATAAAGAGAATAAACAAAATGAGGTATTATCATGTCTAAGATTCTAGTATTTGGTCACCAAAATCCAGACTCAGATGCCATCGGGTCATCTGTAGCTTTTGCCTACCTTGCAAAAGAAGCTTACGGTTTGGATACGGAAGCTGTTGCCCTTGGAACTCCAAATGAAGAAACAGCCTTTGTCTTGAACTATTTTGGTGTGGAAGCACCGCGTGTCATCACTTCTGCCAAAGCAGAAGGTGCAGAGCAAGTTATCTTGACTGACCACAATGAATTCCAACAATCTGTATCAGATATCGCTGAAGTAGAAGTTTATGGTGTTGTAGACCACCACCGTGTGGCTAACTTTGAAACTGCAAGCCCACTTTACATGCGTTTGGAGCCAGTTGGTTCAGCGTCTTCAATCGTTTACCGTATGTTCAAAGAACATGGTGTGGCTGTGCCTAAAGAGATTGCTGGTTTGATGCTTTCAGGTTTGATTTCAGATACCCTTCTTTTGAAATCACCAACAACACACTCAACAGATACAGTCATTGCTCCTGAATTGGCTGAATTAGCTGGTGTCAACTTGGAAGAATATGGTTTGGCTATGTTGAAAGCTGGTACAAACTTAGCTAGCAAATCTGCTGAAGAATTGATTGACATCGATGCTAAGACTTTTGAATTGAACGGAAATAATGTCCGTGTTGCTCAAGTAAACACAGTTGACATCGCTGAAGTATTGGAGCGCCAAGCAGAAATTGAAGCTGCAATGCAAGCTGCTAACGAAGCAAACGGCTACTCTGACTTTGTCTTGATGATTACAGATATCGTTAACTCAAACTCAGAAATCCTAGCACTTGGTGCTAATATGGGCAAAGTCGAAGCGGCTTTCAACTTCAAACTTGAAAACAATCATGCCTTCCTTGCTGGTGCTGTTTCACGTAAGAAACAAGTGGTACCTCAATTGACTGAAAGCTTTAATGCTTAAGATTTTGAGTGTTAATTCAAATTAGGAAAGGCTAGTTTGCCTTATATCGAAAGGAGTTTCGGCTCCTTTTTTTCTAGGAGTGAAGCATGTTAGAAAATGGCGATTTGATTTTTGTGAGAGATGAGTCAGATATGGGACAGGCCATCCAGACTTCCACAGGCAACTATAACCACGTTGCCATTTGTTTGGATGGGATGATTTATCACGCTAGTGGACAGGCTGGTGTGGTCTGTCAAGAACCTGCAGACTTCTTTGAGTCCAATCACTTGTACGACCTCTATGTTTACCCAGAAATGGATATCCAATCTGTGAAGGAAAGAGCTTGCAAACATCTGGGAGCTCCCTATAATGCTTCTTTCTATCCAGATGGAGAAGGTTTTTACTGTTCCCAGTACATGGCAGAAATCCTCCCCATTTTTGAAACCATTCCCATGAAATTTGGGGATGGGAAGCAAGAGATTAGTGATTTTTGGAGGGAGTATTACAGAGAATTAGGTCTTCCTGTTCCTCTGAACCAAGCTGGGACCAATCCTAGTCAGTTGGCAGCATCGCCTCTGTTAGAATGTAAAGAAAGGAATCTTCATGATTCAGATTTTTAATCCATCTCGTTTGACGAGACAGCCATTTTTTGGAGAATTGATCCGCTATCTGGACCAGCATGATGATGTGATTTTACGGGAAATTAAGGCCAAGTTTCCAGATGTAGCAGTTGACAAACTCATGGAAGAGTATATAAAGGCAGGCTTGATTCTACGGGAAAACAAGCGTTATTACCTCAATCTTCCTATGCTTGAGTCCCTTGATAATCTTGAACTGGATCAAGAGATTTTTGTCAGCGAAGATAGTCCGATCTATCAAGCTTTGTTAGAGCAGAGTTTTGAGACAGAATTACGAAATCAAACCAATGCAGCTATTTTAGTTGAAAAGACAGATTTTGCGCGTACTAAAATGACCCTGTCTAATTATTTCTACAAGGTCAAACATCAGTATCCTTTGACAGAAAAACAGCAGGAACTTTATGCCGTTTTAGGAGATGTTAATCCTGAGTATGCCCTCAAGTATATGACGACTTTTTTGTTGAAATTTCTCAAAAAAGACCAGCTTATGCAGAAACGCCGTGATATCTTTGTGGACAGTTTAGTTGTCCTAGGTTATATTGTCCAAAATGAAGATGGAAAGTATGAGTTGGCTATCGATTTTGATAAGGAAAGATTAACTTTCTATTTAGCGTAATTTCTTGTTTCTGAGCATATTGTTTGACTTTCCTTAGTATTCGGTATAAACTATATGTAACCGGTAACACATATCGGAATAAACCAAAGGAGACAATCATATGTCACTTGAAAACAAATTGGAACAAGCAACAGGCGCTATCAAAGAAGGATTTGGTAAGGTTACTGGGGATAGCAAGACTGAAGCAGAAGGCGCTGTAGAAAAGACAGTTGCTAAGGCAAAAGAAGTAGTTGAAGATGCGAAAGGTGCTGTAGAAGGTGCCGTTGAAGGTTTGAAAAACGCTTTTAAATAAAGATAGAAAAAATCAAGGGTTTCGTTTCCCTTGATTTTTTTACGATCCTTATAAATAATTTTCTGCTACGGCGGCATCTCCTGGATAGGCTTCTTTCTTGCCTTGAACGATTTGGTAGCAATCGGCTCCCTTACCCGCAATAATGACCGCATCGAGTTCTTGTTCAGTGATAGCCATAGCTGCCTTGATGGCTTCTTGGCGATCCGCAATTTTTTCAACAGGATGATTGATGTAGCTACTGATTTCATCTGCAATGGTCATTGGGTCTTCATAGTTGGGGTCATCAGCAGTCAGAAAGACTTGAATCTCAGGATGTTGATTAAGGAGGAGGCCAAAGTCTTTACGACGACTTTCTCCCTTATTTCCTGTCGAACCTAACACCAGAGCAATCTTTCCAGTTTGATGACTTTCTACAACCTTGATGAGTTTTTTGAGACTGTCACCATTGTGGGCGTAGTCGATGAAGACCTTGGCTCCATTTTTCTGGGTGAGGACTTCCATACGACCAGGAACTCGGGTTGCAGCGATGCCTTTTTTGATGTCCTCAAGACTAGCTCCGAGACGGAGGCAAGCAAGTCCAGCAGCGACTGCATTTTCTTGGTTGAAGTGACCAATCAGTTGGATATCATAATCACCAGCCAGTTTGCCCGTAGCTGAAAAGCTAAAGGCTTTGGAATTCTCGATTTGGTTGCTCGACTGACTACCGTAGAAATCATGGTCTTGATCTTCGACTTGTTCTTTCAAGACTGAGAAGTGGTCCATGTCACTGTTAATGATGACTGATCGGCTATTTTCCATCAAGAGACGCTTGTGGTAGAAGTAGTCTTCAAAGCTAGGGTGTTCAATAGGACCGATATGGTCGGGGCTGATATTGAGGAAAACTCCCACATCAAAGGTTAGACCATAGACACGTTTGACAAGATAGGCTTGACTGGAGACTTCCATGATGAGGTGGGTACGGTCATTTTGCACAGCTTGATGCATCATGTCAAAGAGGTCGATGCTCTCAGGGGTTGTCAATGCAGACTTAAAGAAAGTCTTGCCATCTAAAGTTGTATTCATAGTCGAGAGCATAGCAGGTCGATGCCCTTGAGATAAGATGTTATAAGCGAAATAGGCTGCTGTTGTCTTACCCTTGGTTCCAGTAAAGGCAAGGAGTTTAAGTTTTTTCTGTGGATTTCCATAAAATTTCATAGCAATCAAACTCATGGCTTTCTTGATATCACTAACGATGATGGCAGGAATACCAACTTCATAGTCTTTTTCAGCAACATACCAACCGAGCCCTTGAGAGATGGCTGAAAGCAGAAATTCCTTCTTAAAGGCAGCACCTTTAACGAAAAAGAGGCTCTTTTCTTTGGCCTTGCGACTGTCATAGCAGATAGTGTCAAATACGACATGGCTGTAGTTGTAGTGATAATGTCCTTGGTCGATAATCTCGCGGAAGAGACCATCTTTCTTTAAAATATCTAATACGGTTTCAATCTTAATCATACTTTCTATTGTAAACCGAAAGTCGCAAATTTACAAGTAACAAGGAAAAGTTTATAATGGAAGATAAGGAGTTTTTCCTAGTTATCAAAATTGAATGAGGAATCTATGTCGCACGAAAACAATCACCAGCAGGCCCAGATGTTACGGGGGACTGCTTGGCTAACGGCTAGTAACTTTATCAGTCGCCTGCTTGGGGCCATCTATATTATCCCTTGGTATATCTGGATGGGATCTTATGCAGCTACGGCCAATGGTCTCTTTACCATGGGTTACAATATCTATGCTTGGTTCTTGCTGGTTTCAACAGCAGGGATTCCAGTTGCGGTGGCCAAGCAAGTTGCTAAATACAATACCATGCGAGAAGAGGAGCATAGCTTTGCCCTGATTCGGAGCTTTTTAGGCTTTATGACAGGACTAGGCCTCGTTTTTGCCCTAATCTTGTATGTCTTTGCTCCTTGGCTAGCAGACTTGTCTGGCGTGGGTAAAGACTTGATACCAATCATGCAAAGCTTGGCTTGGGGAGTCTTGATTTTCCCATCTATGAGTGTTATCCGAGGATTTTTCCAAGGGATGAATAACCTCAAACCTTATGCCATGAGCCAAATCGCTGAGCAGGTCATTCGTGTTATTTGGATGCTCTTAGCAACCTTTATCATTATGAAGCTCGGTTCAGGAGATTACCTAGCAGCCGTTACCCAATCGACCTTTGCGGCCTTTGTCGGTATGGTAGCCAGTTTTGCAGTTTTGGTCTATTTCCTTGCTCAAGAAGGCTTACTCAAAAGAGTCTTTGAAACAGGAGATAAGATTAACAGCAAGCATCTTTTGATCGATACCATTAAGGAAGCCATTCCTTTTATCTTGACAGGGTCTGCCATCCAGCTTTTCCAGATTTTGGATCAGCTGACCTTTATCAATAGTATGAGCTGGTTTACTAACTACAGCAATGAGGACTTGGTTGTCATGTTTTCTTATTTCTCAGCCAATCCTAATAAAATCACGATGATTTTGATTTCTGTTGGGGTTTCAATTGGGGGTGTCGGTTTACCGCTTTTGACGGAAAACTATGTCAAGGGGGATTTGAAGGCAGCTTCTCGTCTCGTTCAGGATAGCATTACCATGCTTTTTGTATTCCTGCTACCAGCAACGGTTGGAGTGGTTATGGTAGGAGAACCTCTTTATACAGTCTTTTATGGCAAGCCAGATAGTTTGGCCATGGGCTTGTTTGTCTTTGCAGTTTTGCAGTCTACTATTTTAGGCTTGTACATGGTCTTGTCTCCAATGCTTCAGGCCATGTTCCGCAACCGCAAGGCCGTTCTCTATTTTATCTATGGTTCTATTGCCAAGCTAGTCTTGCAACTACCTACCATCGCCCTCTTCCACAGTTATGGTCCCTTGATTTCAACAACTATTGCTCTCATTATTCCTAACGTCTTGATGTATCGGGATATTTGTAAGGTAACGGGTGTCAAGCGCAAGGTGATTTTGAAGCGAACCATTTTAATCAGTTTGTTGACCCTTGTTATGTTTATCGGTGTAGGTGCCATCCAGTGGATTTTAGGATTTGTATTCCAACCAAGTGGACGTTTGTGGAGCTTCCTTTATGTAGCTCTTGTCGGTGCCATGGGTGGAGGAGTATACGGAGTCATGAGTCTCCGTACTCGTTTATTGGATAAGGTGATTGGAAAAGCCCAAGCAGATCGCCTGCGAGTAAAATTTAGAATTTCTCAATAATTTTTTATAAATAAAAGGGATAATTTGAACATTTCTATCATGAAATGCTTGAATTATTCTCTTTTTTATTATTTTGTAGAATAATTTCTATAGTTTGTAGATGTAATGATTAATTTTTTTAAAAAACCCATTGACTAAATAAAATACGAGTTGTATAATAAAACAAATATTTAAATCAGGAGGTTCTGGAGATGAAAAAGTCTAAGGCCAAGTATGCAGCACTTGCAGGTGTCGTGTTAAGTGCAGGTATTTTGTTAAGTGCCTGTGGAAATTCTAGCACAGCATCAAAAACATACAATTATGTTTATTCAAGTGATCCATCTAGTTTGAACTATCTAGCAGAAAACCGTGCAACAACAAATGATATTGTGACCAACCTGGTAGATGGTCTCATGGAAAATGACCAATATGGGAACTATGTTCCATCCTTGGCTGAGGATTGGACTGTTTCTAAGGACGGTTTGACCTATACCTACAAACTCCGTAAGGATATTAAGTGGTATACTTCAGATGGGGAAGAATATGCTCCTGTAACTGCCCAAGATTTTGTGACAGGTTTGAAATATGCGGCTGATAAAAAATCAGAAGCCTTGTACTTAGTGCAAGAATCCGTTGCAGGTTTAGATGACTATATCACTGGTAAAACAAGCGACTTTTCAACTGTCGGAGTTAAGGCTCTTGATGACCAAACTGTTCAATATACCTTGGCACGACCAGAATCTTACTGGAATTCAAAAACAACTTCAACCATTCTCTTCCCAGTCAATGCGGATTTCTTGAAATCAAAAGGGGATGATTTTGGCAAGGTAGACCCATCTAGCATTTTGTACAATGGACCTTTCTTGATGAAATCCTTTGTTTCAAAATCGGTCATCGAATACAAGAAAAATCCTAACTACTGGGATGCTAAAAATGTCTTTGTAGATGATGTCAAATTGACTTATTTTGATGGTAGTGACCAAGATGCGTTAGCACGTAATTTTACCGAAGGTGTTTATAGCTATGCTCGTCTCTATCCAAATAGTTCAAGTTTTGAAGGGATTAAAGAAAAGAATAAGGACAATATCATCTATAGCATGCAAGATGCTACATCTTACTTCTTAAACTTCAACTTGGATAGAAAATCTTATAAATTCACTTCCAAGACAAGTGATGCTGAAAAGAAATCGACTCAAGAAGCGGTTCTTAACAAGAACTTCCGTCAAGCCATTAATTTTGCCTATGACCGTACAGCTTACGGGGCCCAATCTCAAGGAGAAGAGGGGGCAACTAAGATTTTGCGTAACCTCGTCGTTCCTCCAAACTTCGTAAGTATCAAGGGAAAAGACTTTGGTGAAGTAGTAGCCTCTAAGATGGTCAACTATGGCAAGGAGTGGCAAGGAATCAACTTTGCAGATGCCCAGGATCCATACTACAATCCAGAAAAAGCTAAAGCTAAATTTGCTGAAGCTAAGAAAGAACTCCAAGCCAAAGGAGTCCAATTCCCTATACACTTAGATAAAACTATAGATTTGGCTAATAAGGCTGAAATTCAAGGAATCAATTCCATGAAGCAATCAATAGAATCTGTCTTAGGTGCAGATAATGTTGTGATTGATGTTCATCAACTTTCTACAGAGGACTATGATAGTTCAGGTTATCTAGCTCAAACTGCAGCTCAGAAAGATTATGATCTTTACAACGGTGGTTGGAGTGCAGACTATCAAGACCCTTCAACCTATCTTGATGTATTTAACGTTAATTCTGGTGGTTTGATGCAAAATCTAGGTATAGAGCCAGGTGAAGCCAATGACAAGGCTAAGGCTGTTGGGCTGGATATCTACACTCAAATGTTGGAAGAAGCTAATAAGGAGCAAGATCCAGCTAAACGTTATGAAAAATATGCAGATGCCCAAGCTTGGTTAGTAGATAGCTCTCTAGCAATTCCAAATGTTTCACTAGGCGGAACACCAACATTGAGAAAAATTGTTCCTTTCTCAACACCATATTCATTGGCTGGTAATAAAGGGGTTGAATCATATAAATACCTCAAATTACAAGATAAGACAGTTACAAAAGACGAATATGAAAAAGCCAAAGAAAAATGGCTGAAAGAAAAAGAAGAATCTAATAAAAAAGCCCAAGAAGAATTGGCAAAACACGTCAAATAAGGATTTTTCACGAAAAACGATGGTTTCGAAAGAAACTGTTGTTTTTTAATAGAATGATAGTAAATTTGGAAGAAAAATCTCACATTTTTTTCTTTGTTTCTTGAATTTATGTTATAATGAATATAACAAAAATGTGAGAAACTATTTTCGAAAGTCTCTTCCAGTGTTAACTGAAGTATGCACATGCTAGGATGATTTAATAGGAGGGATGCTGTCTACTAAAAAATAAGATAAAACGCAACAATTGATAAGTTCTTCTTTATGTGAAGAGTTTTTATCGGCCTGTTTACTAATCGTTATGGAGGTATCATCATGGGCGCTATTATGGAGTTTGCAACAGAAAAACAGATTGCATCATTTCTGTCAACTTGTCGCATTGAAGGGCAAAAGAATTTTCTGATGGCCTTCAAGAAAAAGACATGGCTGAAATCCTTTATTGATTTCTTCGTTGTAGGAGGAAGTTACTATGTTCAGTCGAGTGTGAAGCCTAAAATTCTGGCATTCACACCTAAGGGGATCTATTTGATGGACATCAGTGATGTAACTGAGAATCGTTTTAATCAAGTCCTTGAGATGCCTTGGAATCAAGTTAAAGATTTTACTTATAAGCCAGTCTTGAATACAGTTAGGCTGAACTGGAACTATCAAAATGAAGCCTATATTTTTTCCGTGGATGTCGGTCAGGTTAGTCAGCATATGGGACAGTATCAATTTAACAAAGACCATTATGACTATTTAGCCCAACAGGATTTCTTTCAGTCTAAGTAAGCCCTAGTAATCATTTTCACAAAAGAATCTGGAAACTTTTCTGGATTCTTTTTAGCTTTACTAGCTAGTACTCAATGAAAATCAAAGAGCAAACTAGGAAGCTAGCCGCAGGTTGCTCAAAACAGTGTTTTGAGGTTGCAGATAGAACTGACGAAGTCAGTAACATATACCTACGACAAGGCGACGCTGACGTGGTTTGAAGAGATTTTCGAAGAGTATAAGTCTATAGTTTGAAACTATAACTAGCTCTTGAAAAGAAGAAAATGAGTTGATGAAAATAAGTGGTACAATAGTTACTATAGATTTGGAGGAATTGTATGAGCAAGGAATTACACATTAACACAATTTTGGCCCAGGCGGGCATTAAATCAGATGAAGCGACAGGAGCTTTGGTGACACCGCTTCATTTTTCAACGACCTATCAGCATCCAGAGTTTGGTCAGTCTACTGGTTTTGACTATACGCGTACTAAAAACCCAACTCGCAGTAAGGCTGAAGAAGTCTTGGCGGCTATTGAGTCCGCAGACTATGCCCTAGCTACTAGCTCAGGGATGTCAGCTATTGTACTGGCCTTTAGTGTCTTCCCAGTAGGAAGTAAGGTCTTGGCTGTCCGTGACCTTTATGGTGGTTCTTTCCGCTGGTTCAACCAAGTGGAGCAAGAAGGCCGTTTCCATTTTAACTATGCCAATACAGAAGAAGAGTTGATTGCCGAGTTGGAGAAGGATGTGGATGTTCTCTATATCGAAACGCCAACCAATCCCTTGATGTTGGAATTTGATATCGAAAAACTAGCAAAATTGGCTCATGCTAAGGGTGCCAAAGTAGTGGTGGACAATACCTTCTACAGCCCTATCTACCAACGTCCGATTGAAGATGGAGCAGATATCGTTCTTCATTCGGCAACCAAGTATCTAGCAGGCCACAATGATGTCTTGGCTGGAGTGGTTGTGACCAATAGTTTAGAACTATACGAAAAGCTTTTCTACAATCTCAATACGACAGGGGCAGTCTTGTCTCCATTTGACAGTTATCAATTGATTCGTGGTCTCAAGACCTTGTCTCTTCGTATGGAGCGCTCAACAGCTAACGCCCAAGAAGTGGTTGCCTTTTTGAAGGATTCTCCAGCAGTTATGGAAGTTCTCTACACTGGTCGTGGGGGCATGATTTCCTTTAAAGTAGCCGATGAAACACGCATTCCTCACATTTTAAACAGCCTCAAGGTCTTCTCTTTTGCGGAAAGTTTAGGTGGGGTAGAAAGTCTCATTACTTATCCAACGACGCAAACTCACGCTGATATTCCAGCAGAAGTACGCCATTCTTATGGTTTGACAGATGATCTCTTGCGCTTGTCAATTGGGATTGAGGATGCTAGAGATTTGATTGCAGATTTGCGCCAAGCCTTGGAAGGATAAGACAAAGATGGGAAAATATGATTTTACAAGCCTGCCCAATCGTTTAGGGCACCATACCTATAAATGGAAAGAAGCAGAAACGGATAGTGAAGTCCTACCAGCTTGGATAGCGGATATGGACTTTGTAGTCTTGCCTGAAATCCGCCAAGCCGTGCAAACTTATGCTGATCAACTGGTTTATGGCTATACCTATGCCAGTGAAGAGTTAATTAAGGAAGTTCAAAAGTGGGAAGCCACACAACACGGTTACCACTTTGACAAAGAGGCTCTTGTCTTTATCGAGGGTGTGGTACCAGCCATCTCAACAGCTATTCAAGCCTTTACAAAAGAAGGCGAGGCGGTTTTGATTAACACACCTGTCTATCCCCCCTTTGCTCGCAGTGTCAAGTTGAACAATCGTAGATTGATTACCAATTCTTTGGTGGAAAAGGATGGTCTGTTTGAGATTGACTTTGACCGACTTGAAAAGGATTTGGTGGAAGAGGATGTCAAACTTTATATTCTCTGCAACCCTCACAATCCTGGTGGACGTGTTTGGGAAAAAGAAGTCTTGGAGAAGATTGGCCAACTCTGCCAAAAACACGGTGTTTTCTTGGTTTCAGATGAGATTCACCAAGATTTGGCCCTCTTTGGTCACAAACACCAGTCTTTCAATACCGTCAACCCTGACTTTAAAGAATTTGCTATCGTCTTGAGTAGTGCCACTAAAACCTTTAACATCGCTGGGACAAAAAATTCCTATGCAGTCATTGAAAATCCTAAGTTGAGACTGGCTTACCAGAAAAGCCAATTGGCCAATAACCAGCATGAAATTTCAGGCTTGGGCTATTTGGCGACAGAAGCTGCTTATCGCTATGGGAAGGATTGGTTAGAGGAACTCAAGCAAGTCTTTGAAGACCACATCAATTATGTGGTGGATTTATTTGGAAAAGATACTAAAATCAAGGTCATGAAACCGCAAGGAACCTACTTGATTTGGCTTGATTTTTCAGCCTATGACCTGACTGATGAAAGATTGCAAGAGCTGTTGAGAAATGAAGCTAAGGTTATCCTCAACCGTGGTTTGGATTTTGGAGAGGAAGGGAGTCTCCATGCCCGTCTCAATGTAGCCATGCCAAAATCCCTGCTGCAAGAAGTTTGTCAGCGGATTGTGACGACTTTTGCCAAACGTTAAAAATCCAGCCTTCTAGGAGAAAAGTCATCCTAGAAGGCTATTTTCATAGGGGAAAATATGGTATAATAAAAAGATAAGGTAAAGGTGAAAATATGGCTAAATTGATTCCGGGGAAAGTCCGTATCGAAGGCGTTGCCCTTTATGAAACTGGTAAGGTTGACATTATCAAGGAAAAGAACAATCGGCTCTACGCTCGAGTTGCAGAAGAAGAACTGCGCTATAGTTTAGAGGATGATTTGGTTTTTTGTGCCTGCGATTTTTTCCAAAAGAGGGGCTACTGTGTGCATTTGGCAGCGCTGGAGCATTTTCTAAAAAATGATGAGCGTGGTCAGGAAATCTTGCAGAGTCTGCAAGAAGGTCATGAGGAAAAAGAAACCGTTGAAACTAAGGTGACCTTGGGCGGCAAATTTTTGGACCGAATCTTGTCTCCAAAATCAGACCGAGTCTATGAATTATCGGCTGTGGGTCAGGTGGAAGCAGGAACCAATCATATCTTGTGGACTCTGAGAATCGGCCAAATCAATAGCCAAAAATACTACGTCATTCGGGATATTCCACTCTTTTTAAGGATTGTCGAGCAGAGAAAGTCTTATATGATTGGCAAGATTTATGAGGAGTCTCTTTCTTGGGAAGCCTTTGATGAGGCCAGTCAAGAACTTCTGACTTTCTTGCGAGGACTGATGGAGGACGGACAGGCTCCAGACCTCTTTTTCCAAAACCAGGGTCGGCACCTCTTTTTCCCTCTGACTTTTTTTGAGCAGGGTGTGAATTTATTGATGACCATGCCCCATTTTCAATTTGACCATCAAGTGGATAGCTACCAAACCCTACTTTTTCAGGATTTGCATGCTGATGCTAATCTCTTTGCCTTTACAGTAACAGAATACCCGGATTATTTTGAAATGGAAATCAGTGAGAGTCCAAGAGTCAATGTCTTTTATCAGGGAGCTGTGCTTTTCCATAAAGGTCAGGTTTATTTTCTAACAGACCAGCAGATGCGTCTTCTCAAGGGAATTAAAGCGCTACCTATGGATCAACATGGAAAGAAATACCTGCAATTTGATAGCAGTGACCGCGATAAGTTAGCTTCCTGTCTGACTCTTTTTAACCAGATGGGGACCGTTTCAGCTCCAGAACGGTTACAAATCAAAACTTTTGCTCCCTCTTTTTACTTTGACAGAGAAGAAGATAATCGGATTCGTTTAGAGATTCAGTTTGATTATGGGGATAGGCAGGTATCAAGTCGACAAGAGCTAGAAGAATTGCCATTTTCAAGTGATGCTGATTTAGAAGAAAGAGTTTTCCAAGTTTGTTTGGTTGCAGGTTTTGAAGCAGACTTTCAATCTTGGCGTCAGGCCTTAAAAGCCGAGTCTGTCTATCATTTCTTTCACGAAATCATTCCAGTCTTTGAAAAACTCGGTCATGTTGACCTATCAGACAAGCTAGAAGAGCTTTATAGCTTAGCGAGTCCTCAAGTGCAGATTGCTTCCAAGGGAGGTCTCTTGGAAATCCAATTTGATTTTCAAGATATTGCCCAAGAGGAAATTGACCAAGCCATGCAGGCCTTGGTTGCCAATCAAGATTTTTACATTGGTTCGTCTAATCAAGTCTACTTTTTCGATGAAGAAACCAAGAAAATTCGCCAAAATCTACAGGAGTTGGGGCAGTTTGAACTAAAAGATTGCTCCTTGCAGGCTCGGAAATCCTTGGCTTATAGTTTAGCTCATCTTTTTGAAGGACGTGACCGTGTTTCTTTTTCACAAGAATTTCAGAATCTGGCTCATGATTTGACGCATCCAGAGGACTTTCCTCGACAAACAACTCAAGTTCAGGCTGACTTGCGAGATTATCAGGAAAAGGGAATCAGCTGGCTGCAAATGCTCCATCATTATGGTTTTGGTGGGATTTTGGCTGATGATATGGGACTTGGTAAAACACTTCAGACCATTGCTTTTTTGACCAGTCAAGTGACAAAAGAAAGTCGGGTTTTGATTTTAGCACCGTCAGGTTTAATCTATAACTGGGCAGATGAATTTCAGAAGTTTGCCCCACAGTTGGATGTAGCTGTTGTTCATGGTTTGAAATCTGGTCGAGAAGAGATTCTTGCTGAGAGCCATCAAATCTATGTGACGAGCTATGCTACCTTCCGTCAGGACAGTGAGCTTTATCAGGGGATGGCCTTTGACTTCCTTTTCTTAGATGAGGCTCAGGTCATGAAAAACGCCCAGACTAAGATTGCCCAGACCTTGAGACAATTTGTGGTGCCATCAGTTTTTGCCTTGTCAGGAACTCCTATTGAAAACCATCTGGGTGAACTGTGGTCTATTTTCCAAATCGTCATGCCAGGACTCTTGCCAAGCAAGAAAGAATTTATGAAATTGCCAGCTGAGCGAGTGGCTCAGTTTATCAAGCCTTTCGTGATGCGACGCAAGAAAGAAGAAGTTCTGACTGAATTGCCAGACTTGATTGAAGTGGTTTATAAGAATGAACTGGAAGACCAGCAAAAGGCTATTTACCTAGCTCAGTTGCAACAGATGAGAGATAGATTGGCTCAAGTGTCGGATCAGGAATTTCAGCGAAGTCGTGTGGAAATTTTATCTGGTCTGATGCGCTTGCGCCAAATCTGTGACACCCCTGCCCTCTTTATGGAAGATTATCAGGGAGCCAGTGGCAAACTGGATAGTCTCCGAGCCCTGCTGCTACAGGTGGCAGACGGCGGACACCGTGTCTTGATTTTCTCGCAGTTCAAGGGAATGTTGGAGAAAATTGAACAAGAATTGCCAGACTTGGGCTTGACTTCCTTTAAAATTACGGGTTCAACCCCAGCCAAGGAAAGACAAGACATGACCAAGGCCTTTAATCAAGGGGAAAGAGATGCCTTTCTGATTTCCCTCAAGGCTGGTGGTGTCGGTCTGAATCTGACAGGTGCTGATACGGTTATCTTGGTTGACCTTTGGTGGAATCCTGCGGTGGAGGCGCAAGCCATTGGCCGTGCCCATAGGATGGGACAGGAAGAAACGGTTGAGGTCTATCGCTTGGTGACCAGGGGAACCATTGAAGAAAAAATTCAGGAACTCCAAGAACAGAAGAAACATCTGGTGTCACAAGTATTGGACGGCACAGAGTCACGTGGCAGTCTGACCCTAGCAGAAATTAGAGAAATTTTGGGAATTTCTGAAGCCAGCACTTGAAAAATCAAGACAATACGCTATAATGAAGTGTTGAAAGGAAATAGAAAATGAAACAAGAACGATTTCCATTGGTGTCAGATGATGAGGTCATGTTGACTGAAATGCCAGTCATGAACTTGTATGATGAGTCTGATCTGATCAGTAATATCAAGGGTGAGTATCGAGATAAAAATTATTTAGAATGGGCTCCTATTACTGAAGAGGCGCCAGTAAAACCGATTGAAAAGCAAGTCGAGAAACCTAAAAAAGCTCCTTTAGGGGTTAAAAAAGAAGGAAAGAGCTATGCAGAGGTGGCGCGTGAAGAAGCGCGTGCAGACTTGAAAAAGAAACGCTCTGCTAACTATTTAACTCAGGATTTCAGCCGTGCGAGACGTCATTCTAAATTAGGCCTTGTTAGACAGGGCAATCAACCGACAGCGCCTTTCCAAAAGGAAAACCCTGGTGAATTTGTCAAATATAGCCAAAAATTGACCCAGTCTCATTATATCTTGGCGGAAGAAGTTCATTCTATCCCTACCAAGAATGAAGAAGTGTCAGCACCTGCTCCAAAGAAAAACAACTATGATTTTCTAAAGAAGAGCCAAATCTACAATAAAAAAAGTAAACAAACAGAACAAGAACGTCGGGTTGCCCAAGAGTTGAATCTGACAAGAATTACAGAATAGGGGAGAAAACATGCCAAAGACATATCATTTTATCGGAATTAAGGGATCAGGGATGAGTGCCTTGGCCTTGATGTTGCACCAAATGGGGCATAAGGTACAGGGTTCAGATGTTGAAAAGTACTACTTTACTCAACGTGGTCTTGAGCAGGCAGGAATTACCATTCTTCCTTTTGATAAAAAGAACCTAGACGGTGATATGGAAATTATCGCTGGAAATGCCTTTCGTCCAGATAACAACGTCGAAATTGCCTATGCGGACCAAAATGGCATTAGCTACAAACGTTACCATGAGTTCTTAGGTAGCTTTATGCGCGACTTTGTTAGCATGGGAGTAGCAGGAGCGCATGGAAAAACTTCAACGACAGGTATGTTGTCTCATGTCTTGTCTCATATCACGGATACTAGCTTCTTGATTGGAGACGGGACCGGTCGTGGTTCAGCCAATGCCAAATATTTTGTCTTTGAATCTGACGAATATGAGCGCCATTTCATGCCTTATCACCCAGAATACTCTATTATCACCAACATTGACTTTGACCATCCAGACTATTTCACAAGTCTAGAGGATGTTTTCAATGCCTTTAACGACTATGCTAAACAAATTACCAAGGGTCTTTTTGTCTATGGTGAAGATGCAGAATTGCGTAAAATTACGTCTAATGCTCCGATTTATTATTATGGTTTTGAAGCTGAGGGCAATGACTTTGTAGCTAGTGAGCTTCTTCGTTCAACAACTGGTTCAACCTTCACCGTTCACTTCCGTGGACAAGACTTGGGGCAATTCCACATTCCAACCTTTGGTCGTCACAATATCATGAATGCGACAGCCGTTATTGGTCTTCTTTACACAGCAGGATTTGATTTGAACTTGGTGCGTGAGCACTTGAAAACATTTGCCGGTGTTAAGCGTCGTTTCACCGAGAAAATTGTCAATGATACAGTGATTATCGATGACTTTGCCCACCATCCAACAGAAATTATTGCGACCTTGGATGCGGCTCGTCAGAAATATCCAAGCAAGGAAATTGTAGCAGTCTTCCAACCGCATACCTTTACAAGAACCATTGCCTTGTTGGACGAATTTGCTCACGCTTTGAACCAAGCGGATGCTGTTTATCTAGCGCAAATTTATGGGTCAGCTCGTGAAGTAGACCATGGTGACGTTAAGGTAGAAGACCTAGCCCAAAAAATCAACAAAAAACACCAAGTCATTACTGTTGAAAATGTTTCTCCACTCCTTGACCATGATAATGCTGTCTATGTCTTTATGGGAGCAGGAGATATCCAAACCTATGAATACTCATTTGAGCAACTCTTGTCTAACTTGACAAGCAATGTTCAGTAGGATGTTCCCATGGAAATTCCAATTAAGATCATTCAGGCAAGTAAGTCTGATTTGGCTGAGATAGAGGCACTTCAAACTTCGTCTTTTTCAGCTGAAAAGCAGCAACCTTCCCATATTTTAGAAGAAAGTATCCGTAAGTGTGCGGATACCTTTCTTCTAGCTAGGGATGAAAATCAACTTTTAGGCTATATTCTATCAAGTCCCCAGTTAGACAATCCGCAATGTCTAAAAATACATTCTTTAGTTATCGAGGCTGACCATCAGAGACAGGGCTTGGGAACACTTCTTCTTGCAGCCTTGAAAGAGGTGGCAGTTGAGCTGGATTACAAAGGGATTCGTTTGAAGAGTCCTGATGAGCTGCTTTCCTATTTTGAAATGAACGGTTTTATTGATGAAGAAACTTCGCTTTATGCAACTAGCCAGGGTTTTAGTATGATTTGGTTTAATCCCTTTTATCTGGAGGCACAATGGAAATTAGGAAAGCAAGATTAGAAGATTTAGATCGTATCGTTGAGATTGAACTAGAAAATTTTTCGATCGAAGAAGCCATTCCTCGCACTGTTTTTGAGGCGCATTTGCGAGAAATTCAGACCTCTTTTCTGGTTGCGGAAAAAGAAGGTAGAATCATGGGGTATATCGAAGGGCCAGTTGGACCATACCGACATCTGCAAGATCAGTCTTTTACAGAAGACATAAAAGACTATAGTCATGAGCCTGGTGGCTATATCTCTGTGACCTGTCTCTCTATTGCTAAGGAAGCACAGGGACTAGGACTGGGTCAGAAATTGCTAATAGCTTTGAAAGAAGTTGCTCTTGAAGATGAGAGAGAAGGCATTAACCTAACCTGTCATGACTATCTCATCGCCTACTATGAAAAACACGGATTTGTCAACGAAGGCTTGTCCCAGTCAACCTTTGCAGGGGAAACTTGGTATGATATGGTCTGGGAAGCTAAAAAATAGGCAAGACAAGGCATCATAGGTTGCTTTTCCTAGACTTTTAAGATATAATATTATGGATTGTCAACGAGGAGGAAAAATTTTTGAGTGAAAAGTCAAGAGAAGAAGAAAAATTAAGCTTTAAAGAGCAGATTTTACGAGATTTAGAACGAGTTAAAAAACATGAAGAAGATCAGGAGGAAGTTAATTTAGCTTCAATAAAACCTCAATTTTCTTCTAAGAATGACCAGTCGATAGAAGAGATAATGGAAGATTCTCTATCAGCTGTAGAGGAGATTATGAGAAAAGCTCCTACCGTGCCTACTCACCCGAGCCAAGATTTACCGGCTTCTCCATCAGATGAGATTAAAAGAGAAACTCTTACTGTTCCAAGTCATCCAAGTCAAGATGTGCCTTCTTCTCCCGCAGAAGAGGCTGTAAGACAAGCTCCACTTGCTCCTAGTCACCCGAGTCAAGAAGGACCTTCTGCTCCATCAGCTGAGGAAGTATCAAGACCAACTCCAGGACCTGTTAGTCCTAGAAAAGTAGAAAAGGAATTTAATGAAATTCCAACAAGAGTAGCTGTTTCTTATAAGACAGAAGGGCAGAAAGAAGTAGTAAAAAAAGAAGTTCCTACTTCACAACCAGTAGTGGAAAAGAAAGCTGTAGAAGGAATGCCTTCAACTCCACGTCGTAGCCGTCGTGAGACAGTCCAGCCTACTAAGAAGAAAAAATCAGGATTCAAGGCCTTCTTCATTTCTCTACTGATTTTCCTTGCCTTGATTTCGGCAGGTGGTTACTTCGGTTATCAGTATGTTCAGTCATCTTTACAGCCTGTTGACGCTGATTCTAAGCAATATGTAACGGTTCAAATCCCAGAAGGCTCTAATGTTCAAGAAATCGGTAAGACACTTGAAGATGCCGGCTTGATTAAACACGGTCTAGTTTTTAGCTTGTATGCTAAGTATAAAAATTATGCTGATTTGAAATCAGGTTACTATAATTTGCAAAAGAGCATGAGTACAGAAGATATCATCCACGAACTACAAAAAGGTGGAACAGCTGAAGCTCAAGAACCTGTTCTTGCGACTTTGACAATTCCAGAAGGTTATACGATTGATCAAATGGCACAAGCTGTAGGTCAATTGCAAGGTGACTTCAAAGAGCCTTTGACAGCGGATGCTTTCCTAGCAAAAGTTCAAGACGATAGCTTTATCAGTCAAGAAGTTGCCAAATATCCGAGTCTACTTGAAAGCTTGCCTACAAAGGAAAGTGGGGCTCGTTACCGTTTGGAAGGTTTCCTTTTCCCAGCTACTTACTCTATCAAGGAAAGCACAACTGTTGAAAGCTTGATTGATGAGATGTTGGCAACTATGGATAAGACTTTGGCACCTCATTACAGTACGATTAAGTCTAAGAATTTAACGGTCAATGAATTGCTGACCATTGCTTCACTTGTAGAAAAAGAAGGAGCTAAGACTGACGATCGTAAGTTGATTGCAGGTGTATTCTACAACCGCTTGAATCTTGGTATGCCACTTCAAAGCAATATTGCCATCTTGTATGCCCAAGGCAAACTTGGTCAGAAGATTAGTCTTGCTGACGATGCTGGAATCGATACATCAATTAATTCACCATATAATGTCTATACAAATCTAGGCCTCATGCCTGGTCCGGTAGATAGTCCAAGCTTGGATGCTATCGAGTCAAGTATCAATCAGACTAAGAGTGAAAACCTTTACTTTGTTGCAGATGTGACAGATGGTAAGGTCTACTATGCTAGCAATAAAGAAGAACATGATCGGAATGTTGCCGACCATGTCAACAGCAAATTAAACCAAACAAACTAAAATTATGTGATACTTCACATAATTTTCTTTAGAAAATATCATCAGAAGAAAGTTGAGAAAAATGGCAGAAAAAACATATCCTATGACCCTTGCGGAAAAGGAAAAACTTGAAAAAGAATTAGAAGAATTGAAATTGGTCCGCCGACCAGAAGTGGTAGAACGCATTAAGATTGCTCGTTCCTACGGTGACCTTTCTGAAAACAGTGAATACGAAGCAGCTAAGGATGAACAAGCCTTTGTCGAAGGACAAATCTCTAGCTTGGAAACAAAAATCCGTTACGCTGAAATCGTCAATAGTGACTCAGTTGCAGATGATGAAGTAGCGATTGGTAAAACAGTCACTATCCAAGAAATTGGTGAGGACGAAGAAGAAGTTTATATTATCGTAGGTTCAGCCGGTGCGGATGCCTTTGCAGGTAAAGTTTCAAATGAAAGCCCAATTGGACAAGCCTTGATTGGCAAGAAAACAGGTGACACAGCAACCATTGAAACACCTGTCGGTAGCTATGATGTAAAAATCTTAAAGGTTGAAAAAACAGCCTAAAAACAGAAAAAAGGAGTGGGGAGGCTGTGCGCTTCACTCACTCCTTTTTCCATTTTAAATTGAATTGGAGACGTTATGAGTTCAAAGAAGAAAAAAAATAAGATGGAGCGTGGTCTGACCAATCGTCACGTGCAGGTTATGGCCATTGCGGGAACAATTGGAACAGGACTCTTTTTGGGAGCAGGTCGCTCTATCAGCTTAACAGGTCCTTCCATTGTACTGATTTATATGATTACTGGGGCTTTCATGTTCCTCATGATGCGTGCGGTTGGGGAAATGCTTTATCAAGATCCTGAGCAACATACCTTTATCAACTTTATCACGAGTCATTTGGGTAAGGGTTGGGGTTATTTCTCAGTTTGGTCTTACTGGCTATCCGTTGTCTTTATCGGTATGGCAGAAATCACAGCCATCTCTCACTATGTTCAGTTTTGGTTCCCTAGCTGGCCAAGTTGGATGATTGAGATTGGATTTTTGACCATTCTAGCCTTGGTCAATCTGATTGCGGTGAAGCTCTTTGGAGAAGTTGAGTTTTGGTTTGCTATGGTCAAGATTGTGGCTATTTTAGCTATGATTGCAACAGGAGTCTTTATGGTCTTGACAGGCTTTAAGACACCTCATGGAGTAGCAGGTTTAGCCAATATTGCCGACAATTTCTCCCTCTTCCCAAATGGTGGAGTGAACTTTGTCATGGCCTTCCAGATGGTGTTCTTTGCCTACCTCATGATTGAGTTTATCGGGGTAACAACTTCTGAAACCAAAAATCCACGTCAGGTCTTGCCAAAAGCCGTTAAGGAAATTCCTTTGCGTATCGCCTTTTTCTATGGTGGTGCCCTCTTAGCCATCATGGCTATCATTCCCTGGCGTGAACTTGCTTCGGCTGATTCACCTTTTGTTACAGTATTTGAATTGGCCGGTATCAAGTGGGCGGCAGCCTTGATTAACTTCGTCGTTTTGACCTCAGCAGCATCTGCTCTTAACTCAACCCTTTATTCAACAGGACGTCATTTATACCAGATTGCTCATGATTCACCAAATCCATTCTTAAAAGCAATCAAGGCAGACACCCTTTCTCGCCACAATGTACCACAAAATGCTATCATTGCTTCAGCGGTTTTGATTGCCCTAGCAGCCTTTATCAATGTCTTGCCAGGTGTTTCCGATGCCTTTGCCTTGATTACGGCATCGTCGTCAGGTGTCTATATCGCCATTTATATCTTGATTATGATGGCTCACCTTAAATACCGCAAGTCACCAGACTTTATGGCGGATGGCTACCTCATGCCTCATTATCGTTTCCTAAATCCTTTAACCATGCTCTTCTTTGCTTTTGTATTTGTAACCCTCTTTTTACAAGAGTCTACATTTGTAGGAGCAATCGGTTCAGCTATTTGGATTATCGGTTTCGGGATTTATAGCCAGTGGAAATTTAGAAAGTAGATTTGAAACTCATCAACTTAGCTTGGTGGGTTTTTCTAGTTTGACAGTCTTTGGAAATAGGACTATAATCAAGCTGTATCAGTTTTCAAGGAGGTTTGGATGTACTTTAGATTGGAAAATAAGGAATCTCAGAAAGCGCAGGAAATTGGGAATTTGATTCGTGCTTATAATCGTTCAAAAAGAGAAGAGTCTGAAAGTGAGCCACTTAATCTTTATGTCGAAGATGAAAAGGGCAATCTCCTGGCAGGTTTGATAGCTGAGACTTTCGGAAATTGGCTGGAAATCGAATATTTGTTTGTGAAAGAGGAGCTACGAGGACAAGGAATTGGTTCTAAACTACTGCAACAAGCAGAAAATGAAGCTAAGAATCGAAATTGTCGTTTTGCTTTTGTCAATACCTACCAGTTTCAAGCCCCAGATTTTTATCTAAGTCATGGCTACAAGGAAGTTTTTACCTTGCAAGACTATCCCTACACAGGACAAAGATACTATTACCAAAAGGATTTGTGACCTAGACTTCTATCCTTTGAAGAGGAGCTTAGCTAAGTATCAAATAAGAACGAATACTCTTTATCATGTAAGATGATAGAGAGTTTTTTGTTAATAAAATTTTACAAAATGACATTTATATATTGCATTAAGTTAGATATATGATATAATGTTGTTAAAAAGAGGCGCAACTTTTTAAAACTATAAGGAGGACGCAGGTGGCTAAAAATTTAAAATTAAAATTAGCTCGGGTTGAGCTTGATTTAACACAAGGTCAACTGGCAGAGGCTGTTGGGGTGACACGCCAGACTATTGGTTTGATAGAAGCGGGGAAATACAATCCCAGTCTCTCGCTCTGCCAGTCCATTTGCAGATGTTTAGGGAAAACCCTAGATCAATTATTTTGGGAGGAAGAAGATGAAAAATAGAAAAAAACTTGTGATCAAAGATGAACGTACAGAAAAATTGGATGGAAAGATTTCAGGAGAAATTCTTTTGGGAATGTGCCTATTTTTGGCACTGGAAATTTTTGCCAAAGTTTATATTTTTAATTTAACGCTTCTATCCTATTCACCAGAATTACTTTTATTGATTGGAGTAGGTTTGTATGCCATTATTCGTCGCATGTATGTAGGAATTGATATTCGAGATATTGTTGAGAATACTGGAAAAGAAAGAATTTTATCTGCTTTGGGATTTTCTATAGTGATTTTATTGATTGATATCATAGGCAATCGCGAGGAACTGGTCGGTCTATTGACTTGGAAGTACTCCCTAAAAGTGGTTCTAGCAGTTATCATCTATCTCGTTGGGAGTTATTCTATGGATAGAGTTATCCTATACTTGAATCGCAGAAATCAGCAAGTTTGGGAGGAAGAAGATGAAAAATAGATTTTTTTATTATCAATTACTAGACGAAAGAGAAGAACAACTGATCAATAAAGCGGGGGCTGAAAGTTTCTATATCTCTATAGCTTTCTTGCTTTTATCTTATATGATTGCAGTATTAGCACCAAGTCTTTTTAATTCTAATATGCTGCTCATCGTTATCATCATAGGGACATTTTACTTTTTTAACCGTGCTCGAAATCTCGGAGTGACCTATTATAGCCGATTTCATTTTACGATTTTGGGATGCTTACTAGTGACTCTTGCAATTACAGCCATCTTGATGTTCCAGAACTACCAGTTCAATATTGAGATTTATCAGCATAATCCTTTGAATTTTAAATACTTGTCTGCTTGGATCCTTACTTATCTTCTTTATCTTCCATGGGTTTTTATTGGAAACCTAACTTTAAGAAATTTTGGCGAATGGGCTCAGAAAAAATTTGAGCAAGACATGGATGAATTGGAGAGTGGAGAATAGCTTGTTACTCTTTTCTCAATCCAGCTAAAATGTGATATAATAGTACTAATTTATTGGAATGCATGAAAGTTCTTGAAAATTTTCATGTGTTTCTAGCTAAGGAAGTAGAAAAAGTATGTATCCAGATGATAGTTTGACATTGCACACGGACTTGTACCAGATAAACATGATGCAGGTTTACTTTGACCAAGGGATTCACAATAAAAAGGCGGTCTTTGAGGTTTATTTCCGCCAACAGCCTTTTAAGAACGGCTATGCGGTTTTTGCTGGTTTGGAAAGAATTGTGAATTATCTTGAAGACCTGCGTTTTTCAGATAGTGATATTGCCTATTTGGAGTCGCTGGGCTATCATGGGGCATTCTTGGACTATCTCCGCAATTTCAAGTTGGAGTTGACTGTTCGTTCTGCCCAAGAAGGTGATTTGGTCTTTGCTAATGAACCGATTGTGCAAGTTGAAGGCCCTCTAGCTCAATGTCAGTTGGTCGAAACAGCTCTTTTGAACATCGTCAACTACCAGACCTTGGTGGCGACTAAGGCAGCTCGTATTCGTTCAGTCATTGAAGATGAGCCTTTGATGGAGTTTGGGACACGTCGGGCGCAAGAGATGGATGCGGCTATCTGGGGAACACGCGCAGCGGTGATTGGTGGCGCCAATGGAACTAGCAATGTGCGTGCTGGTAAGCTCTTTGACATTCCTGTTTTGGGAACCCATGCACATTCCTTGGTGCAGGTTTATGGCAATGACTATGAAGCTTTCAAGGCTTACGCTGCAACCCACAAAAATTGTGTCTTTCTTGTGGACACCTATGACACTCTTCGCATCGGTGTACCAGCTGCCATTCAGGTGGCGCGTGAGTTGGGGGACCAGATTAACTTTATGGGTGTTCGGATTGACTCTGGGGATATTGCCTACATTTCCAAGAAAGTCCGTCAGCAACTGGACGAGGCTGGATTTACAGAGGCTAAGATTTATGCTTCTAATGATTTGGACGAAAATACTATCCTCAACCTCAAGATGCAAAAGGCCAAGATTGATGTCTGGGGTGTGGGGACCAAGCTGATCACAGCCTATGACCAGCCAGCTCTTGGGGCAGTTTACAAGATTGTTGCAATCGAAGATGAAAATGGTCAGATGCGCAATACCATCAAGCTGTCTAATAATGCGGAAAAAGTGTCTACGCCAGGTAAGAAGCAGGTGTGGCGCATTACCAGTCGTGAAAAAGGCAAGTCAGAGGGTGACTACATCACTTATGATGGTGTGAATGTGAGTGACATGACAGAAATCAAGATGTTCCATCCGACCTATACTTATATCAAGAAGACGGTTCGTAATTTTGATGCTGTGCCTCTCTTGGTGGATATTTTCAAGGACGGGAAATTGATTTACAATCTGCCTAGCTTGACTGAGATTCAGGATTATGCTCGTAAGGAATTCGACAAGCTTTGGGATGAGTACAAGCGCGTGCTCAATCCGCAACATTATCCAGTGGATTTGGCACGTGATGTATGGCAGGATAAGATGGACTTGATTGATAAGATGCGCAAGGAAGCCCTTGGTGAAGGAGAAGAAGAATGAGTTTGCAAGAGACTATTATTCAGCAACTGGGTGTCAAACCAGTGATTGATGCCCAGGAAGAAATTCGTCGTTCTATTGATTTCTTAAAAAGATACTTGAAAAAACATCCCTTCCTAAAGACCTTTGTACTAGGGATTTCTGGGGGACAAGACTCAACCTTAGCAGGACGTTTGGCTCAACTGGCCATGGAAGAACTGCGAGCAGAAACGGGAGATGACAGCTACAAATTTATCGCTGTCCGCCTGCCTTATGGAGTGCAAGCTGATGAAGCAGATGCTCAAAAAGCCCTAGCCTTCATTCAGCCAGATATCAGTTTAGTGGTGAATATCAAGGAGTCTGCAGATGCTATGACAGCTGCAGTTGAAGCGACAGGTAGTCCTGTTTCAGACTTCAACAAGGGAAATATCAAAGCTCGTAGTCGTATGATTGCCCAATATGCCCTTGCGGGTGCCCATAGCGGAGCGGTCATTGGAACAGATCACGCCGCGGAAAATATCACAGGTTTCTTTACCAAGTTTGGTGACGGTGGTGCAGATATTCTCCCTCTTTACCGCCTCAATAAGCGTCAAGGAAAACAACTCTTGAAGGAACTTGGTGCAGACCCAGCCCTTTATGAAAAAATCCCAACAGCAGACCTAGAAGAAGATAAACCAGGTCTAGCTGACGAAGTAGCCCTCGGAGTCACTTATGAAGAGATTGACGACTACCTAGAAGGCAAAACAATCAGCCCAGAAGCTCAAGCAACAATCGAAAACTGGTGGCATAAAGGCCAACACAAACGCCACCTACCCATCACTGTATTTGATGACTTTTGGGAGTAAAAAGGTCTGGGGGACCTTTTTAGCTTCTTGCCCTGAAATTAAAAAGCAAGAAAAACCTCCAGTGGAGGTTTTTACCCCGAGCACGGAAACAAGTAAGCGAGGAAGATCCGGTAACTCACAGAGTTCGATTTCGTCGTCTCACCCCCGCAACGATGACTAGGTTTGAAAAAGCTTGCTAGAGCGCATTTCAAACCAGACAGCGACTGCGTCAAGGAACTAGATGAAAAACTTATTTTCTAGCTGTTACTGAGGTTAGTTTTTTTAACCTGGGCCTAGAAATAAGAAAACGAAGAAGGTCCAGTGGACCTTTTTAGCGTATTACCTTGAAATTCAAAAGTAAAGCAAATCTAAATGGAGATTGAATAGAAATCATATATCAGAAAGCGAGGTAGCGTCATGAAATCAATCGGTACGCAAATATTACAGACAGATCGTTTAATCTTGCGAAGATTTGTGGAGAGTGATGCAGAAGCTATGTTTCAGAATTGGGCTTCATCCGCTGAGAATCTGACCTATGTCACTTGGAATCCCCATTCTGATGTCGAGGTGACTCGAAACTCGATTCGTAATTGGGTTGCCTCCTATGCTAATCCCAACTATTACAAATGGGCTATTTGTCTCAAAGAAAATCCAGAGCAAGTGATAGGAGATATCAGCATCGTTGAAATACACGAGGAAGATTTACGTTGTGAAATTGGCTATGTGCTAGGCAAGGCTTACTGGGGATATGGTATGATGACAGAGGCCTTAAAAGCTATCTTGGACTTTTGTTTTACTCAAGTAGGATTTCAAAAAGTCAAGGCACGTTATGCCAGTCTCAATCCAGCTTCAGGTCGTGTCATGGAGAAGGCTGGAATGTCCTATCTAAAGACTATTAGCAATGGTGTAGAGAGAAAAGGCTATCTTGCGGACCTTATTTATTATCAGATAAGTAGGGAAGACTAGTGAATTTTCTTTTTAGTTTCCATCGAAGTCAGACTGTGTCTGGCTTTTTTTGCAAAATTTCTAAATAACCTGATTAAATTCCTATTTTTCCCTATCATTGTCCCTATTTTTTCGAAAATGGAAGGAGTATAATAAACCTATCAATAAAATGATAGGAGGAACTTTATGGGTCATATTTTCTTTTTTCTAAGTGTCTTTCTAGCAGGGATTCTATCCTTCTTTTCTCCTTGTATCTTACCTTTGTTACCGGTTTATGCAGGGGTGTTACTAGATGATAAGGATGGTGCTCAGGCTTCTAGTGGCAAATTTTCCATCTCAGTTACTAGTTTATTGCGAACGCTGGCCTTTATAGCGGGGATTTCCTTTATCTTTATTTTGCTGGGCTATGGAGCTGGTTTTTTAGGCAATTTGCTGTATGCTTCTTGGTTTCAGTATGTGACGGGTGCGGTCATCATTCTCTTGGGCTTGCACCAGATGGAAGTCTTACATTTTCAGGGACTTTACAAGGAAAGAAGGCTACAATTACAGAGACAGGGGCAAAAGGGTAAGGGCTATAGTCAGGCATTTTTACTGGGGTTGACCTTTAGTTTTGCTTGGACGCCTTGTGTGGGGCCGGTTCTTGGCTCTGTTTTGGCTTTAGCGGCTTCAGGTGGCTCAGGTGCTTGGCAGGGAGCTGGTCTCATGTTAATCTATACGCTGGGTCTAGCACTACCATTTTTGGTTCTAGCTCTTGCCTCCAGCTATGTTTTGAAACATTTCCGAAAACTTCATCCTTATCTCGGAACCCTCAAAAAAGTGGGTGGTTTCCTCATTATCGTGATGGGAATCTTGGTGCTTTTGGGAAATGCTTCCATTTTGACTACATTATTTGAATAGAAAGGAAGAAGAAATGAAAAAATGGCAAACATGTCTCCTTGGAGTAGGCTCAATCTGTTTCTTGGCAGCCTGTTCAGCTAAAAATATGTCAGACGAAGCTACTATGAAGGAGCAAACAAAAACAGAACAAGTTAGTTCGCAAACTGCGACTAAAGGTCAGGCAGTTGCTGATTTCGAACTGACAGGAGTAGATGGCAAGACCTACCGCTTGTCTGATTATAAGGGCAAGAAAGTCTATCTCAAATTCTGGGCTTCTTGGTGTTCCATCTGTCTAGCTAGTCTTCCTGACACGGATGAAATCGCTAAAGATGCTGGTGATGATTATGTGGTTTTGACGGTAGTGTCACCAGGACATAAGGGGGAGCAAGCTGAAGCAGACTTTAAGAACTGGTACAAGGGCTTGGATTATAAAAATATTCCAGTTCTAATTGATTCATCAGGAAAACTTTTGGAAAGTTATGGTGTCCGTTCTTATCCAACTCAAGCCTTTATAGACAAGGAAGGCAAGCTGGTCAAAACTCAACCAGGTTTTATGGATAAGGATATGATTTTAAAAGAATTGAAAGAAATGGGGTAGAGAAAGGTCATGAATGATAAAGTAAAATTGTTTGTCTTGGCAGGGATTTTTTTCCTAGCCATAACCGGTTTCTATTTTCTATTGATGCGAAATGCAGGGCAGACAGATAGCTCGCAAATTGAGAAAGCATCAGTTAGCCAAGGAGGAAAAACAGTGAAAAAAACAGAAGTTAGTAAAGACGCAGATTTGCACGAAATTTATCTAGCTGGGGGATGTTTCTGGGGAGTAGAGGAATACTTCTCCCGCGTTCCCGGAGTGACAGATGCCGTTTCAGGCTATGCAAATGGTAGAGGGGAAACAACCAAGTACGAATTGATTAACCAAACAGGCCATGCAGAGACTGTTCATGTTACCTATGATGCCAAGCAAATTTCTCTCAAGGAAATCCTGCTTCATTACTTCCGCATTATCAATCCAACCAGCAAAAATAAACAAGGAAATGATGTGGGAACCCAGTACCGTACTGGTGTTTATTACACAGATGACAAGGATTTAGAGGTAATCAACCAAGTTTTTGATGAAGTTGCTAAGAAATACGATCAACCTCTAGCAGTTGAAAAGGAAAACTTGAAGAATTTTGTGGTGGCTGAGGATTACCACCAAGACTATCTCAAGAAAAATCCAAATGGCTACTGCCATATCAATGTCAATCAGGCTGCCTATCCCGTCATCGATGCCAGCAAATATCCCAAACCAAGTGATGAAGAATTGAAAAAGACCTTGTCATCTGAGGAGTATGCAGTCACCCAGAAAAATCAAACAGAACGGGCTTTCTCAAACCGTTACTGGGATAAATTTGAATCTGGTATCTATGTGGATGTGGCAACTGGCGAACCCCTCTTTTCATCAAAGGACAAGTTTGAGTCTGGTTGCGGATGGCCTAGTTTCACCCAGCCCATCAGCCCAGATGTTGCCACTTACAAGGAAGATAAGTCTTACAATATGACGCGCATGGAAGTGCGGAGCCGAGTTGGAGATTCTCACCTTGGCCATGTCTTTACGGATGGACCACAGGACAAGGGTGGCTTGCGCTACTGTATTAATAGTCTCTCTATCCGCTTTATTCCCAAAGATCAAATGGAAGAAAAAGGCTACGCTTATTTACTAGATTATGTTGATTAAGAGGGCTTTCCTAAGCAGTTAGAGGAGAATTTTGCTATACTGATACTAGTAAGTGACAAAGGAGCGGAGCATGACCTACACAATCTTAATCGTAGAAGATGAATATCTGGTAAGACAAGGCTTGACTAAACTGGTCAATGTAGCAGCCTACGATATGGAAATCATCGGTCAGGCTGAAAATGGAAGGCAGGCTTGGGAATTGATACAAAAGCAGCTGCCAGATATCATTTTAACCGATATCAACATGCCTCAGCTAAATGGAATCCAGTTGGCCAGTCTGGTACGAGAAACCTATCCTCAGGTGCATCTAGTTTTTTTGACAGGCTACGATGATTTTGATTATGCCTTGTCTGCTGTCAAACTCGGTGTGGATGACTACCTGCTCAAACCCTTTTCCCGTCAGGACATTGAGGAGATGTTGGGGAAAATCAAGCAAAAACTAGACAAGGAAGAAAAGGAAGAGCAGTTACAAGATTTATTGACCGATAAGTTTGAGGGAAACCTGGCTCAGAAAATCCACTCCCATCTGGCTGATAGCCAATTTAGTTTAAAGTCTTTGGCCAGTGACTTGGGATTTAGTCCGACTTATCTGAGTTCTTTGATTAAGAAAGAGTTGGGTTTGCCTTTTCAGGATTATCTGGTGAGAGAGCGTGTCAAACAAGCTAAGCTCTTGCTTTTAACCACAGATTTGAAGATTTATGAGATAGCCGAAAAGGTTGGTTTTGAAGATATGAACTATTTTACCCAACGTTTTAAACAGATTGCAGGAGTGACACCTCGTCAGTTTAAGAAGGGGGAAGGTCGATGAAGCGTTCTTCTCTCCTAGTCAGAATGGTTATTTCCATCTTTCTGGTCTTTCTCATTCTCCTAGCTCTGGTCGGGACTTTCTATTATCAATCTAGTTCATCAGCCATTGAAGCTACCATTGAGGGCAATAGCCAGACGACTATCAGCCAAACTAGCCACTTTATCCAGTCTTATATCAAAAAATTAGAAACCACCTCGACTAGTTTGACCCAGCAGACAGATGTTCTGGCCTATGCTGAGAATCCCAGTCAAGACAAGATCAAGGGAATTCGAGATCTGTTTTTGACCATCTTAAAGGCAGATCAGGACTTGAAAACTGTTGTGCTGGTGACCAAATCCGGTCAGGTCATTTCTACAGATGACAGTGTGCAAATGAAAACTTCCTCAGATATGATGGCTGAGGATTGGTACCAAAAGGCCATTCATCAGGGAGCCATGCCCGTTTTGACTCCAGCTCGTAAATCAGATAGTCAGTGGGTCATTTCTGTCACTCAAGAACTTGTTGATGCAAAGGGAGCCAATCTGGGTGTACTTCGTTTGGATATTTCTTATGAAACTCTGGAAGCATATCTCAACCAGCTACAGTTGGGTCAGCAGGGATTTGCTTTTATCATCAATGAAAATCATGAATTTGTTTATCATCCTAAACATACAGTCTATAGCTCATCTAGCGAAATGGAGGCCATGAAACCCTATATTGAGACAGGGCAGGGCTATACTCCAGATCACAAATCCTACGTCAGTCAGGAAAGGATTGCTGGAACTGATTGGACGGTGCTTGGTGTGTCTTCGTTGGAGAAGTTAGACCAGGTTCGGAATCAACTCTTGTGGACCTTGCTTGGGGCTAGTATCACATCTCTTCTTGTCTGTCTCTGCTTGGTGTGGCTTAGTCTTAAACGCTGGATTGCTCCTTTGAAGGATTTGAGAGAAACCATGCTGGAAATTGCTTCTGGTAATCAGAATCTTCGTGCCAGGGAAACTGGTGCCTATGAACTGAGAGAAGTGTCTCGTCAGTTTAATGCCATGTTGGATCAGGTTGATCAGCTGATGGCAGATATTCGCAGGCAGGAAGAAACGACCCGTCAGTACCAACTTCAAGCTCTATCAAGTCAGATTAACCCACATTTCCTCTATAACACCTTGGACACCATCATCTGGATGGCTGAATTTCAGGATAGTCAGCGAGTGGTTCAGGTGACCAAGTCTTTGGCAACCTATTTCCGCCTAGCGCTCAATCAAGGCAAGGATTTGATTTGTCTCTCTGACGAAATCAATCATGTCCGCCAGTATCTCTTTATCCAGAAACAGCGTTATGGCGATAAGCTGGAATACGAGATTGATGAAAATCCTGCCTTTGATCATCTAGTCTTGCCCAAGCTGGTGTTGCAACCTCTTGTAGAGAATGCTCTTTACCATGGCATCAAGGAAAAGGAAGGTCAGGGACATATTAGAGTTTCTGTCCAGAAACAGGATTCGGGCTTGGTCATCCGCATTGAGGATGATGGCGTTGGCTTCCAAGTTGCTGGCGATAGTAGTCAAAGTCAGCTCAAACGTGGGGGAGTTGGTCTGCAAAATGTTGACCAAAGGCTCAAACTTCATTTTGGAGAAGATTACCAGATGAAGATTGATTCTAGTCCCTCAAAAGGGACGACAGTTGAAATATACATAAATAGAATAGAAACTAGCTAACTCCCAGTCAATTCTGGGAGTTTTATGTGTAATTGGGCAAGCTTTCTAGGTTGTCTATCTTGCTAAAAACAAGAAAAAACGGTATGATAGATAGTGACAAAAGAGGTGGCAGAGATGAACGAGACACAGATTCAAAGAGAAACACGTCAGATAGTAGAAGATGTTTTAGAAAAGGCCAATTTGAAGCAGGGGGCCCTTTTTGTTTTAGGTCTATCTTCTAGTGAGGTGCTAGGTGGTCAGATTGGGAAAGAATCCAGTCAAGAGATTGGTGAGCTGATAGTGGAGACTATCTTGGGTATTCTAGGTAGTAGAGGTATCCATTTAGCCGTTCAAGGTTGTGAACATGTCAATCGAGCCCTCGTTGTTGAACGTCAAGTGGCAGAGCAGTTTGGTCTGGAAATGGTCAGTGTCCTTCCGACTCTCCATGCAGGAGGTTCGGGTCAGTTAGCAGCCTTCAAGTTTATGCAGGATCCAGTTGAGGTTGAATTTATCAAGGCTCATGCTGGATTGGATATCGGAGATACTGCAATTGGTATGCATGTCAAGCATGTTCAGGTTCCGATTCGCCCTCTTTTGAGAGAGATTGGTCATGCCCATGTAACGGCTCTTGCTAGCCGTCCAAAATTAATCGGAGGTGCGCGTGCGCATTATCCACAAGATTCTATCAGAAAGTCGTGAGAATGAAAAAAACAAAACAACAACTAGAAAAAATCACCAAATATTCGATTCGTAAGCTAACTGTTGGGGTAGGTCCTGTAGCCATCGGGGCCTTCCTTTTTGGTGCCAGTACCTTTTCAGTAGATAAGGTGCAAGCCAATGAAGTCGGCGGTGCTCATAATGTTCATTACCGTTATCTGGCGGAGCAGGAGTTGACCGAGTCTGAAAAAGCCCTGATTCACCATGAAGTTCCTACAGAATTTCAAGATGATGACATTCTATATGTAGTTTATCGCAAGAAGGCAACTAACAGTCAACAACTTCCATACACGGGAAGTAAGGAACTAGCTTTGGCAGGTCTTGGCTTGGCAACGGCCTCTCTAGCAGTCTTTTTGGTATCCAAAAAAGGTCGCAAAGAGGTTCTAGGTGTTCTCTTGATTGGTTCTTTAGGAGCCAGCGCTTTTGTACCTTATGGAACATTTGCGTTTGAAAATAAAGAATTGCTTTCTTATAACCAAACTATTTCGGCCACTACACATGAAGGCTTGGCTGAAGGGATTATCCACATTGATGGCTATGAATACATTGGCTACTTCAAGGAAGCAGAACTCCATCCATCAAGACCAGTTTCAGCTGAGAAGCCTCAGTTGCTAGTAGAAAAGCAAAATGCAAATGAAATCGAGAAAACAGAAGTAGTTCAAGAAAGACCTGCTGTCACTCCAGAAACTATCGTTGAGAATTCTGTAGTAGAGACTCCAGTTGCTCCTGCGGTTGAAGCAAAACCAGTTTCTGAGAAGCCTCAGACTAGACAGGAAGAAAGTTTGGTGGAGATTCCTTTTGAAACGGTCACAAGCCCAGATGCGAATTTAGCAGAAGGACAAACTCGTATTGTTACAGCTGGAGTAAATGGTCAGCGCCGCCTTGTAACGAAAGTATCGATGGTCAATGGTCAAGAGGTTAGAGAAGTTGTTGAAGACCAAGTGGTTCAAAATCCTGTTTCTCAAGTTGTTGCAGTAGGAACTAAGAAAGCAGTAGAATTAAGCCCAGTTCCAGAAGTAGAACCAAGCAACCAAGCTGCTAAGGGTACTCAAGAGCCTGGCAAAGAAAATCAAGCTTTAGTTCAACCAGAATTGCCAGAATATCACGAAGCAAAAGGTGTTCAAGAAGTAAATGAAGGCGAGAAGCAGGGCGAAGCATTAGTACAACCAGTTCTTCCAGAATACCAAGAGGCAAAAGGTACTCAAGAGGAAGACAAAAAAGGTCAATCCTTAACTCAAACGGAACTTCCAGAGTATCATGAAGCTAAAGGTGCTCAAGAAGTTAAAGAAGGTGAAAAGCAGGGTGAAGCTCTTGTCCAACCAATACAAGAATACAGAATCACTGAGGAAACGACTGAAAATGACGTTGAATTCAATACAGAAGAAGTATTAGATTCTACAAAATATGTAGGTGATGATACTGTAACTCGTGAAGGTGTTAAAGGTGTTCAACAGACAACAACTGTAAAAAGTGGTGAAAATAATGAAGTCCTTGCAACAACTACAGAAGTGAAAACACCACCTGTTTCTAAAGTCGTTACAAAAGGTACGAAACCACTTGAAGGAACAGTAGATGAAACTGAAGAAGTAGAGATTCCTTTTAAAACAAAAACGCAAGAAGATGACACTTTAAAACGTGGGACAGAAGAAGTTGCTCAAGAAGGTGTAAACGGCAAGAAACAAATTACCAAGACGTATAAAACGATTCGTGGAGAAAAAACAAATGATGCTCCAACAGTAGTAGAAAAAGTTATCCAAGAACCTCAAGATAAAATTATTAAACAAGGTACAAAAGGGTTAGAAAAACCAACATTACAATGGGCTAATACTGAAAAAGATGTCTTGAAGAAGAGTGCTACAGCTAGTTATACATTGACTAAACCAGCTGGTGTAGAAATTAAATCAATCAAATTAGCGCTAAAAGATAAAGATGGACAACTTGTTAAAGAAGTAACGGTAGCTGAAAATAATTTAAACGCTACTTTAGATAAATTGAAATATTATCAAGGTTACACCCTATCTACTACAATGGTTTATGATCGCGGAGAAGGCGAAGAAACTGAGAAATTAGAAGATAAACAAATTCAATTAGACCTTAAAAAAGTTGAAATCAAAAACATTAAAGAAACAAGCTTGATGAGTGTGGATGCTGATGGTAACGAAACAGACACTAGTTTGCTGACAGCAAAACCAGCTGATCTTGCTCCGCTTTATTTACGAGTGACCACTCATGACAATAAAACAACAAGACTTGCCGTTGACAAAATTGAAGAAGTCACAGTTGATGGCAAGACCTTGTATAAGGTCACTGCCAAAGCACCTGACTTAGTTCAACGTAGAGCTGATGATACACTAAGCGAAGAATATGTTCATTATTTTGAAAAACAATTACCCAAAGTAGATAATGTATACTATAGCTTCAATGAGCTTGTAAAAGATATGCAAGCTAATCCAACAGGTGAGTTCAAGTTGGGTGCGGATCTTAATGCAGCAAACGTGAAACCAAATGGAAAATCTTATATAACGAAACCATTTAAAGGGAAATTACTAAGTAATGACGGCGGTAGATATACAATCCATAATATAGAACGTCCGTTATTTGGTAATATTGAAGGTGGTAATGTTCGAGACATTAATCTTGGTAATGTCAATATTAATATGCCAGGAGATAATCAAGTTGCACCGATAGCTAATATTATCAAAAATGGTGCTGTTATTGAAAATGTTAAAGTTACAGGTAACGTAGTCGGTCGTGACTGGGTGTCTGGATTCATCGATAAGATTGACGGTAACGGTACATTACGTAATGTTGCATTTATCGGAAATGTAACATCTGTAGGTACAGGTGGTTCTTACTTAACAGGTATTGTTGGAGAAAACTGGAAAGGATTAGTTGAACAAGCTTACGTTGACGCTAATATCACTGGTAAGAAAGCCAAAGCCGCCGGTATTGTGTATACTTCTCAAAATGGTGGTAACAATAACGGTGTTGGTCGAGAGGGAGCTATTAAGAAATCTGTAGCTAAAGGAACTATTACTGTAGATGAACCAATTAAGATTGGTGGTTTTATCGGTACTAATCACGCTTTAGGTTCAGTTGAAGATAGCGTTTCGATGATGAAAGTTAACAAAGGAAATGGAGAAATCTTCTACGGTTCTGAAGATATTGATGATGATGGTGGTTACTGGTCTGGAATGAGATTGAATAGAAATCTTGTTGTCACAGGAGTAAGTGAAGGAAAATCCTCTTATAATTATTCTAAACAACAACATCGTATTAAATCAGTATCTCAAGAAGAAGCAGATAAGAAAATTGCATCATTAGGAATTACTGCTGATAAGTATGAGTTGAATGATCCAGTTGAAAATAAATTAAACGGTATAAAACCAAAATCGGATACTTATAAAGATACTCAAGATTATAATGCAGAACGTGAACTTGCATACCGTAATATTGAAAAACTTCAACCATTCTACAATAAAGAGTGGATTATCAATCAAGGGAATAAGATTCCAGAAGGATCTAAATTATTAACGACTGAAGTATTATCTGTAACTGGTATGAAAGATGGACAATTTGTAACAGACTTGTCAGATGTTGATCACATTATGATTCATTATGCTGATGGTACGAAAGAAGAAAAAGCTGTGTCACCTAAGGCTACATCAAACGTGGAACAAGTAAAAGAATATAGTATTACCGATTTAGGAGATGTAGTTTACACACCAAATATGGTGGTTAAAGATCGTACTCAATTACTAAGTGATGTAAAAGCGAAATTAGATACAATTACCCTTGAATCTCCTGAAGTTCGTACGATTTCAAATAATGTTCCTGCATTATACCTTGAAGAAAGTTTTGTAGATACAAAAGCAAATCTTGATAAGTTAGTAAAAGCTCTTGTTGAAAATGAAGATCATCAGTTAAATGGTGATGAGGCAGCCATCAAAGCACTTCTTAAGAAAGTAGAAGATAATAAAGCTAAAATTATGATGGCACTTACTTACCTCAACCGTTATTATGGTATTGAATATGGTGACTTAAACATTAAGAATATAATGATGTTTAAACCAGATTTCTATGGCAAGACACCAAGTGTTATTGACAGATTAATTCGAATTGGCTCGCAAGAAAAGAACTTGAAGGGTGATAGAACTCAAGATGCGTACCGTGAAATGATTGCAGGAGATACTGGTAAAGGTGATTTACGTAGTTTCTTAGATTATAATATGCGTCTCTTCACAAATGACACGGATCTTAATGATTGGTTTATTCACTCAGCGAAAAATGTTTATGTTGTAGAACCTGAAACAACAAATCCAGACTTCAAAAATAAACGTCATCGCGTCTTTGATGGTCTAAATAATAACATGCATGCTCGTATGATTCTACCATTGTTGAACTTGAAAAAATCACATATTATCTTGATTTCAACTTATAATACCATGGCATACAGCTCGTTTGAGAAATATGGTAAGAACACTGAAGCTGAACGTGAAGCCTATAAAGCACGTATTCAAGAAGTTGCAAAAGCTCAACAAACATACTTAGACTTCTGGTCACGTCTTGCACTTCCGAATGTTCGTGATCAACTACTTAAGAGCCAAAATATGGTCCCAACACCAGTATGGGATAACCAAGCTTATGCAGGTATTGGCGGAGCTAATCGTATGGGTTATGCTGACGGTGGAAAAGTCGCAACCCCTGTTCGTGAATTATTTGGTCCAACTGGTCGTTGGCATCAGACAGATTGGCGTATGGGTGCGACTGCTAGAATTTATGGTTCACCACAAAATGATGAACAAGTTTTCTTCATGGTAACAAATATGTTTGAACCATTCGGTATTTCTGCCTTTACACATGAGACTACTCACGTCAATGACCGTATGGCCTATCTTGGTGGTCATGGACATCGTCAAGGTACAGATCTTGAAGCGTATGCGCAGGGTATGTTACAAACGCCTGATAGTTCTACTTCTAATGGTGAATATGGTGCTCTTGGTATTAATATGGCTTATCATCGTCAAAATGATGGAAATCAATGGTATAACCCAGATCCTGATAAGTTAAATTCACGTGAAGCGATTGATCATTATATGAAGAATTATAACGAAGCAATGATGATGTTAGACCATCTTGAGGCTGATGCTGTATTACCGCAGTTAAATGGAAATACGAGTCGCTGGTTCAAGAAAATGGATCGACAATACCGTAGTGGAAATTCAGGTCATCAGTTCGATAAAATTCGTGAGTTGACAGAGGATGAGAAAAAAGTAGTCATCAATACAATTGATGATTTGGTAGATAACAACTTGATTACTAAACATGGTGCTCCTGGAGATGGTACTTATAATCCATCAGACTTTGGGTCAGCTTATGTTAATATGAATATGATGACCGGTATCTATGGCGGTAATACGAGTCAAGGTGCACCTGGTGCTGCATCCTTCAAACACAATACATTCCGTATGTGGGGTTACTTCGGATATGAGAATGGATTTGTTGGATATGCATCTAGCAAATATCAAGGTGCTGCAAACAGTGAAAATAAAGGTTTACTCGGCGACGACTTTATTATCAAGAAAGTTTCTAATGGAAGATTCACTAACCTTGAAGACTGGAAGAAAGAATGGTTCAGGGAAGTCAAAGCAAAAGCTGACAAAGGATTTACTGCCATTGAGATTGATGGTAAACAAATTACAAATTATGCTGAACTAAAAGTCTTATTTGATAAAGCGGTTGAGGCTGATCTAGCAGGTAGAGGAACAGCTAAAACGGTGGAACTTAAATCAAAAGTCTTCAAAGCACTTCTTAAAAATACAGACGGATTCTCAGGAAATCTTTTTAAAGCATAGATTGTATTAAATAGATGAGTAAAAAGGTAGATTAAGTTTTTCTTGATCTGCCTTTTTATGCTATACTTGAAATATGCATAGAAAAACAGTGATTGATTTTAGGACTTTGGGGGAGAGATACATCTTTACCCAGCCGATTAAAGAGTTAAAAACGAGAAATGTAACAGAAGTGGCAGATTTGCTGGCACAAGTGGAAAGCTACCAAGAGCAAGGCTATTATGTGGTTGGTTATGTTAGCTATGAGGCGGCACCGGCTTTTGAGGAGAAATTAGCTGTTCACCCTGCACCCTTGTTGGGAGAGTATCTGCTCTACTTTACGGTTCATGATAGTGTAGAGAAATCTAGTATTCCGTTAACTTATGACGAAGTTGATATGCCGTCAAATTGGCAGGAAGTAACGTCTGCAGCAGACTATGAAAAGGCTATTGCACAGATACATCATCATTTGCGGCAGGGAGATACCTATCAGGTCAACTACACCGTCCAACTCAAGCAGGAGTTGTCTGCCAATCCTTTTGCCATCTACAATCGTATGGTGGTAGAGCAGGAGGCGGGCTACAATGCCTATGTTGAACATGACGAGATGGCAGTGATTTCCATGAGTCCAGAGCTCTTTTTTGAGCAAAATGGCCGAGAATTAACGACTCGTCCAATGAAGGGAACGACTCAGCGTGGGGTAACTGACCAAGAAGATCTTGAACAGGCTGGCTGGTTGGAGCAGGATCCTAAAAATCGGTCTGAAAATATGATGATCGTAGACCTCTTGCGCAATGATATGAACCGTATTTCTGAAGTGGGGAGCGAGCACGTGGAGCATCTTTGCCAAGTAGAACAGTATTCAACGGTTTGGCAGATGACTTCGACCATCAAGAGTCAGTTGCGAGAGGATGTGAACCTTGTTGAAATCTTCCGCTCACTCTTTCCTTGTGGTTCCATAACGGGCGCACCGAAAATTGCGACAATGGAGATTATCAAGGACTTAGAGCCACAACCGCGTGGAGTCTACTGTGGAACCATTGGTCTCTTGCTTCCAAATGGACGACGGATTTTTAATGTGGCCATTCGGACTATTCAACTCTACAAGGGGAAAGCCATCTATGGAGTTGGAGGAGGCATTACATGGGATAGCACTTGGGAATCTGAATACCGTGAGGTTCATCAAAAGGCAGCCGTTCTTTATCGTAAACAAGCTCGTTTTCAGCTGATTACTACTGGAAAAATCAGCCAAAAACAACTGCTGTTTGAAGAACAACATCTGGAAAGACTGAGAAAAGCTAGTCGGTATTTTGCCTATCCTTTTGACCCAGAAATTTTGAGACAAAGGATTGAAGCAGAGTGTCAGACTTGTGATGCTAATCAAGATTATCGCTTGCGAATTTCTCTCAGCAAATCTGGAAAGATAGAACTCAGTCGTCAAGTATTGGAACCTCTTAGTCCAACCTTCTGCCATGCCCAACTCTGTCTTCAGGAATCCAATTTGCAACAAGCATTTACCTACTTCAAAACGACTCACCGACCGCATTTGACAGTGGGAAATCAGGAAATCATCTATCACACTGCTGCTGGAAAACTGCTTGAAACCTCTATAGGAAATTTGGTTTTGAAAATCGCTGGAAAGCTCTATACACCGCCAGTCCGACTTGGCATCTTACCGGGAATTTATCGTCAGTATTTACTAGAAACAGGACAGGTAGAAGAGAAAGTCTTGACCTTGGCAGATTTAGCCCAAGCAGAAGTTATTTACGCCTGTAATGCAGTGAGAGGCTTGTATGAATTAAGCCTAGAGGAGAACTAGATGAAACTGGTATTTTTACACGGTTTAGGGCAGTCAGCAGAGAGTTGGAAAGAAGTTCGGAATCTACTGACAGATTATCCTTCTGAGGCTATCGAGTTATTTCCTTCTGGAGTTAGCAGCTATCAAAAAGCCAAGGAGCGAGTATATCAGTACCTAGCTCAAGAGACAGAACCTTTTGCTTTGGTTGGATTGTCCTTAGGTGCTGCCCTGGCACTAGAACTTTCCAGTTATGATTTACCAAATCTCCGAGCTTTGGTTCTATCAGGATGCCCACTTAAATTGTCCGATAATATCCTATTTTATCTTCAGTTGCTGATTTTTAAACTACTTCCTAAAAGGGTATTTGAAAAACAGGGAGCAGATAAGACTCTTATGGTCGGAGTTTCTGAGGAATTGAAGACACTTGATTTAACGGATATAGCAGGGATTTGCCCCTATCCAACCTTACTAATTTGTGGCAGCAAAGATAAACCGAATCTTAGTTCTATGAGAAGTCTTCATAAACTAATATCAGAATCCCAATTTCAGATTATCCCAGACGGCCCTCATGTCTTGAATAAGGAAAAACCAAAGGAGTTTGTAGAAAATACCAGAAGTTTCCTTGAATTGCTGACATAAGTTTGATAAAATAATATTGAAATCGATATCATAATTATGGGAGAAAAAGATGAACAAACGTCTATTTTTTAAAATGAGTTTGGCGACGTTGTCAGTTTTAGCCTTGTTTTCACAATCTGTTTTAGCAGAAGAAAACATCCATTTTTCTAGCTGTAAGGAAGCTTGGGCTAATGGCTATTCAGATCTTCATGAGGGAGACCCTGGTTATTCTGCCAAGTTAGACCGCGACCATGATGGTGTAGCTTGCGAATTGAAAAATGCCCCTAAGGGTGCCTTTAAAGCAAAACAAGAGACTACAACTCAAACTGATACAAGTTCAGCAACAACAAGTGGTTGGGTTAAGCAGGACGGCGCTTGGTACTACTTTGATGGAAATGGAAATCCAGTGAAAAATGCTTGGCAGGGAAGCTATTACCTGAAAGCAGACGGGAAAATGGCCCAGAGCGAATGGATTTATGATGATTCTTATCAGGCTTGGTATTACTTGAAATCAGATGGTTCGTATGCTTATAGTACATGGCAAGGAAATTACTATTTGAAATCAGATGGTAAAATGGCTAAAGGTGAATGGGTTTATGATGCTACCTATCAAGCTTGGTATTACTTGAAATCAGATGGATCTTATGCTTATAGTGCATGGCAAGGGAACTATTATTTGAAATCAGATGGTAAAATGGCTAAAGGTGAATGGGTTTATGACTCTTCTTACCAAGCTTGGTATTATTTGACATCAGATGGATCTTACGCTTACAGCACGTGGCAAGGGAATTACTATTTGAAATCAGATGGTAAAATGGCGGTCAATGAATGGGTTGATGGTGGACGTTATTATGTAGATACCACTGGTTTGTGGAAAGCTAATTCAAAAGTAAGCAATAAAGGGTCCTATTATAGCCTTCAAGGGAAGTATGATGAAATTGTAGTTGCTAATAAACACTATCCTATGTCTAAAGATTACTATCCAGGTGAAAATGCTACTGCAAAAGCAGCCTTTTTAAAACTGATTGAACAGATGAAGGAAGAAGGCTACGCTATTAGCGATAATTATAGTGGATTTAGAAGTTATGCAACTCAAGCACAATTGTATCAAAGTTATGTGAACCAAGAGGGACAGGCTGCTGCGGATCGTTATTCCGCCCGTCCTGGATATAGTGAACATCAGACAGGACTTGCTTTTGATGTGATTGGCACAGATGGTCAATTAGTTGAAGATGCTGGTGCGGCTCAATGGTTATTGGATCATGCACCAGACTATGGCTTTGTTGTTCGATATCCTCGTGGTAAGGAAAGTATAACTGGTTATATGCATGAGGAGTGGCATTTGCGCTATATTGGGAAAGAAGCTAAAGACATTGCTGCAAGTGGTTTGACACTAGAGGAATATTATGGATTTGATGGTGGAGACTATCTGGATTAAAAATTCATATTAGTTGAATGCAAACCTTTGCATAAATAAGTGAATTTTGTTATACTAGTAGTGTAAGCATTTTCAATTACTACACAATGAAAAAGGAGAATATGATGAGTCAAAAGATTATTGGGATTGACCTTGGTGGAACTTCTATCAAATTTGCAATCTTAACAACAGCAGGAGAAATCCAAGAAAAATGGTCTATCAAGACCAACATTTTGGATGAGGGAAGTCATATCGTTGATGATATGATTGAGTCTATTCAACATCGTTTGGACTTGCTTGGATTGGTAGCGGCGGACTTCCAAGGTATTGGAATGGGATCACCAGGTGTGGTTGACCGTGAAAAAGGAACAGTTATTGGTGCCTACAACTTGAACTGGAAAACCCTTCAACCAATTAAAGAAAAAATTGAAAAAGCCTTGGGTATTCCATTCTTCATTGATAATGATGCCAACGTGGCAGCTCTTGGTGAGCGCTGGATGGGGGCTGGTGATAACCAACCAGATGTTGTCTTTATGACACTTGGTACTGGTGTTGGTGGTGGTATCGTCGCTGAAGGCAAATTGCTTCATGGTGTTGCTGGTGCAGCAGGTGAGCTTGGCCACATCACTGTTGACTTTGACCAACCAATCGCATGTACTTGTGGTAAGAAAGGTTGCCTTGAGACAGTTGCTTCAGCAACAGGTATTGTCAACTTGACTCGTCGCTATGCCGATGAATACGAAGGTGATGCAGCATTGAAACGCTTGATTGATAACGGAGAAGAAGTAACTGCTAAGACTGTCTTTGACCTCGCAAAAGAAGGAGACGACCTCGCCTTGATCGTTTACCGTAACTTCTCACGTTACTTGGGAATCGCTTGTGCCAACATCGGTTCAATCCTCAACCCATCAACAATCGTAATTGGTGGTGGAGTATCAGCTGCGGGAGAATTCCTTCTACAAGGTGTTCAAAAAGTTTACGACGAAAATAGTTTCCCACAAGTACGCACATCCACTAAATTAGCTCTTGCAACTCTAGGAAATGACGCTGGAGTTATCGGAGCAGCATCACTTGTATTGCAATAAGATAATGAGAGAGGAAAAATGCTAACCTAGAGTTAGTAATGTTCCTCTTTTCTTTTTTATGCTATACTAGTTAGGAAATAAATGAGGTGAGAGTAAATGACAAAAGCAGATACGATTTTTAAAGAGAATATTGAACGCATTCTAAAGGAAGGTGTTTTCTCAGAGCAGGCTCGTCCTAAGTACAAGGATGGGACTGTTGCCAACTCCAAGTATGTAACGGGTGCATTTGCCGAGTATGATTTGGCTAAGGGCGAATTTCCCATCACAACCTTGCGTCCCATTGCAATTAAATCCGCCATCAAGGAAGTACTTTGGATTTACCAAGACCAGTCTAATAGCCTAGAAGTGCTTAATGATAAGTACAATGTTCATTATTGGAATGACTGGGAAGTGGGAGATACAGGAACCATTGGTGAGCGCTATGGTGCTGTTGTTAAGAAACACGACATCATCAATAAGATTCTCAAGCAGTTAGAAGCCAACCCTTGGAACCGTCGAAACATTATCTCCCTTTGGGATTACCAAGCTTTCGAAGAAACAGATGGGTTGCTCCCATGTGCCTTTCAGACTATGTTTGATGTCCGCCGTGTAGATGGAGAAATCTATCTGGATGCGACCTTGACCCAGCGCTCCAATGATATGCTGGTGGCCCACCATATTAATGCTATGCAGTATGTGGCTCTTCAAATGATGATTGCCAAGCATTTTGGCTGGAATGTTGGGAAGTTCTTCTACTTCATCAACAACCTCCATATCTATGACAATCAATTTGAACAAGCTCAGGAATTGCTTCGTCGGGAGCCGTCAAACTGCCAACCACGTTTGGTCTTGAATGTGCCAGATAAGACCAATTTCTTTGATATTAAAGCAGAGGACTTTGAGTTGGTGGATTATGACCCGGTCAAGCCACAGTTGAAGTTTGACCTAGCTATTTAATACTCTTCGAAAATCTCTTCAAACCACGTCAGCGTCGCTTCGTCTACAACCTCAAAACAGTGTTTTGAGCTGACTTCATCAGTCTTATCTACAACCTCAAAGCAGTGCTTTGAGCAACCTGCGGCTAGCTTCCTAGTTGCTCTTTGATTTTCATTGAGTATAAAAGAATAGAAAAAAGAAGTTGAGAATAATCCCAACTTCTTTTGTTTCTTAACGTGATACGCGGCGGCGAGCTGCTTTTTTACGGTTTTCTTCGATGAAAGCTGCTTTTTGCTCTTCTGGTTCGATTACTTTCTTTTTAAATGCGTATACTGCACCTGCAACGGCAGCGACAGTTCCTGCGACACCTGTTACAAGACCTTTAGCGAATCCTTTAGCCATGAGTCTTCCTCCTTTATATTCTTAATCAGCCAGCCTCCTCAAGAGGTCACATTTTTCTGACTGACCTTTTTGTGTTATAATAATAGTAACGAAAAAATGGGAATTTTTCAAGGAAAAAAGATGAAAACAAAAATAATTGTGATTGTTGGACCGACTGCTGTTGGAAAAACAGCCCTTGCCATTGAAGTGGCCAAGCGTTTTAATGGCGAAGTGGTTAGTGGAGATAGCCAGCAAGTCTATCGAGGACTTGATATTGGGACGGCCAAGGCTAGTCCAGAAGAGCAGGCAGCTGTTCCTCATCATTTAATCGATGTTAGAGAGGTAACCGAGTCTTACTCGGCTTTTGATTTTGTTTCAGAAGCTAAGATAGCTATTGAGGATATTCACAGCCGTGGCAAGCTAGCCATTATAGCCGGTGGGACTGGGCTTTATATCCAGAGCTTGCTAGAAGGTTATCACCTGGGTGGGGAGACTCCCCATGAGGAGATTTTGGACTATCGAGCTAGTTTGGAGCCATATTCAGATGAGGAATTAGCTCATTTGGTGGAGCAAGCTGGCCTTGAGATTCCCCAGTTTAATCGTCGTCGTGCTATGCGTGCCTTGGAAATTGCCCATTTTGGTCAGGATTTGGAAAATCAAGAGACCTTGTATGAACCGCTGATTATCTGCTTGGATGATGAGCGCAGTCAATTATATGAACGAATCAATCATCGAGTGGATTTGATGTTTGAAGCTGGACTTCTAGACGAAGCCAAGTGGTTGTTTGACCATTATCCAGATGTGCAGGCTGCTAAAGGGATTGGCTACAAGGAACTCTTTCCTTACTTCCGTGGAGAGCAGACCTTGGAGGAAGCCAGTGAGAGTCTCAAACAGGCTACTCGTCGTTTTGCCAAGCGTCAGTTGACTTGGTTCCGTAATCGCATGCAAGTCACCTTTTATCAGATTGGAGAAGCTGGTGTGCAAGACCGCATTTTAAGCCAGATAGAGGAGTTTTTAGATGATTGATACGGGAAAAAAAGAGGAGCGAGTCCTGCTGATTGGTGTGGAATTGCAGGGCATGGACAATTTTGACCTCTCTATGGAAGAATTGGCCAGTCTAGCCAAGACAGCTGGTGCAGTCGTTGTAGATAGCTACAGACAAAAACGTGAAAAGTATGATTCCAAAACCTTCGTCGGCTCTGGTAAGTTAGAAGAAATTGCGCTTATGGTGGATGCAGAAGAAATTACCACTGTCATCGTTAACAACCGTCTGACGCCAAGGCAAAATGTCAATTTAGAAGAAGTTCTGGGTGTTAAGGTCATTGACCGTATGCAGTTGATTTTGGATATCTTTGCCATGCGGGCTCGAAGCCATGAAGGGAAGCTCCAAGTCCACCTAGCCCAACTCAAATACCTCTTGCCCCGCTTGGTTGGTCAGGGGATTATGCTCAGTCGTCAGGCAGGGGGAATTGGTTCCCGTGGACCTGGTGAAAGCCAGCTGGAGCTGAACCGTCGTAGCGTTCGCAATCAAATCACGGATATCGAGCGCCAGCTCAAGGTGGTTGAGAAAAATCGGGCGACTGTCAGAGAAAAGCGTTTGGAGTCAAGCACCTTTAAGATTGGTTTGATTGGTTATACCAATGCTGGAAAGTCAACTATCATGAACACCTTGACTAGTAAGACCCAGTATGAGGCTGACGAGCTATTTGCGACTCTGGATGCGACGACTAAGAGTATACATCTGGGAGGCAATCTCCAAGTAACTTTGACAGATACCGTGGGCTTTATCCAAGATTTGCCGACTGAATTGGTGTCCAGTTTCAAGTCGACCTTGGAAGAAAGCAAGCATGTGGATCTTCTGGTTCATGTTATCGATGCCAGCAATCCTTACCACGAAGAGCATGAAAAAACGGTCCTTTCCATCATGAAAGACTTGGACATGAAGGATATTCCTCGCCTGACACTTTATAATAAAGCGGATTTGGTGGAAGATTTTACGCCTACCCAAACGCCCTACGCCCTCATTTCTGCCAAGGCTGAGGATAGTCGTGAGAATTTGCAGGCACTATTTTTAGAAAAAATCAAGGATATTTTTGAGACCTTTACCCTGCGCGTGCCTTTTTCTAAGTCCTACAAGATTCATGATTTAGAAAGTGTTGCGATTTTGGAAGAACGTGATTATCAGGAAGACGGCGAAGTGATTACAGGCTACATTTCTGAGAAAAACAAATGGAGGTTAGAAGAATTTTATGACTGATATCAAAACGTTGGCTCTAAAGTATGGAGGTTATACAAGTCTGGATAAGGTATATCTGGATCAGCTTCTAGCTGGCAAGACAGAGCAGGAGCAGTTGGCTCTCATCACACCTCCGCCTAGCGTGGTCAATGCTTACTTTGCAGAACTTTACCAAAAAAAGAGTCCTCAAGCTGCAACCGATTATTTTGCGGAACTCAGTCAGGAACTGAATCTTTACAATACTGAGCCAAGTTTCACCTTAGAAAACAAGCCCTTTATTCGCCTAAACCTGTCTGGTAAATCCTTTGGTTTTTGTTATGAAAGTGAGGGACTGGGTCGGATTTTCTCTGAAACTGAAGAGGTAATCTCAGATGACTTGTTCTTTGAAATTGCGCAAATTTTCCCCCATCAACTAGTCTTTGAAGAATCTGGCAAGATTTACATGAAGGCTGTTGGAGATGAGGAAGTTGTTAGCATGGAGAGTCTAACAGCTTTGACTGATTTGGAAAGCTTGGCTGATGGTCGCAAGCGTCTTAAAGGTTACAGCCAAGAGGATTTACTGCAAGAAGCTGCTGCTTTTTCTGGCAAGCGCTATTTCCGATCGGAAAACCGCACAGCCATGTTATATATTGATTAATTAGAAAGTATCGAATGGATATTCAATTTTTAGGAACGGGGGCAGGTCAGCCCTCTAAAGCCCGCAACGTTTCAAGTCTCGCCCTGAAACTCTTGGACGAGATTAACGAAGTTTGGCTCTTTGACTGTGGAGAAGGTACGCAAAATCGCATTCTGGAAACCACAATTCGACCACGTAAGGTCAGCAAAATCTTTATCACCCACCTGCATGGAGACCATATCTTTGGCTTGCCAGGTTTCCTTTCTAGTCGTGCCTTTCAGGCCAATGAAGAGCAGACAGATTTGGAAATCTATGGCCCGCAAGGAATCAAGTCCTTTGTCTTAACCAGTCTTCGTGTGTCAGGTTCTCGTCTGCCTTACCGTATTCATTTTCATGAGTTTGACCAAGATTCTCTAGGTAAAATCCTTGAAACCGATAAATTCACTGTGTATGCAGAGGAGCTGGATCATACTATTTTCTGCGTTGGCTATCGTGTCATTCAAAAGGACTTGGAAGGAACGCTGGATGCTGAAAAACTCAAGTCTGCTGGTGTCCCATTTGGCCCACTTTTTGGGAAAATCAAAAACGGCCAGGATGTTGTTTTGGAAGACGGAACTGAAATCAAGGCAGCAGACTATATCTCAGCTCCACGTCCAGGTAAAATTATCACTATTTTAGGAGACACTCGAAAAACGGATGCCAGTGTGCGTCTGGCTGTCAATGCCGATGTCCTTGTCCATGAGTCCACTTATGGCAAGGGTGATGAAAAAATTGCTCGTAACCATGGCCACTCTACTAATATGCAAGCTGCACAAGTAGCAGTAGAAGCAGGTGCCAAACGCCTCTTGCTCAACCACATCAGTGCTCGTTTTCTCTCAAAAGATATCAGTAAGCTCAAAAAAGACGCTGCTAGTGTTTTTGAAAATGTCCATGTGGTCAAAGACTTGGAAGAAGTGGAAATCTAAAAAATTGAGAAAGGAACAGTATGTCTACTATTCTCATTACTGGAGCTAGCGGTGGTCTAGCCCAAGAAATGGTCAAACTCCTGCCAAATGACCAACTCATCTTGCTTGGTAGAAATAAGGAAAAATTAGCTCAACTCTACGGAAATCATCCACAAGCAGAATTGATTGAAATCGATATTACCGATGACTCAGCCTTAGAAACTCTGGTAACAGACCTCTATCTCCGCTATGGCAAGATTGATGTCTTGATAAACAACGCTGGTTACGGGATTTTTGAGGAATTTGACCAGATTTCTGACCAAGATATTCACCAGATGTTTGAGGTCAATACCTTTGCCCTGATGAATCTGTCTCGTCGCCTTGCGGCTCGAATGAAGGAAAGTCGAAAAGGCCATATCATCAATATCGTCAGCATGGCAGGTTTAATCGCTACTGGCAAGTCTAGTCTCTACTCAGCCACTAAGTTTGCGGCCATTGGCTTTTCAAATGCGTTACGTCTCGAACTCATGCCCTATGGAGTCTATGTGACAACAGTCAATCCAGGACCAATCCGAACTGGATTTTTTGACCAAGCGGACCCAGATGGGACTTATCTTAAGTCGGTTGACCGTTTCCTGCTAGAGCCAGATGCAGTTGCTAAAAAGATTGTCAAGATTATAGGGAAAAACAAACGAGAACTCAATCTACCGATTTTGTTGGACCTAGCCCATAAGTTTTATACCTTCTTTCCTAAGCTAGCTGATAAGTTGGCAGGGGAAACTTTTAATTATAAGTAAAAAGAACCAATGTGCAGGTTGTTGCTAGCCTACATATTGGTTCTTATTATTTTTCAACTATTAAACTGGACTTCTTCTAGTAGATAGTCGATAAAGCGTTCGCCCATCTTAGATAGGCTGGTTTTTTCATGCTGGATATAGACCAGCTCGATAGGGTCATCAATATCCAGTGGGATAGAAACGATATTGTCTCCGTTGAGGTTGCTGTTCAAAATCCCTGTTGCAATGGTATATCCATCCAGACCAATCAAGAGATTAAAGAGGGTAGCACGGTCGCTGACTACGATGGATTTCTTGTGGTGTTCTTGAGAAAGAATTTCTTCTGAAAAGTAGAAGGAGTTGTGAGTTCCTTGGTCATAGCTCAGATAAGGGAAGTTTTCCAAATCAGATAGTTTGACCTTATCTTTCTTTGCCAGAGGATTGGTCTTGCTGACAAAAATATGCGGTTGCGCTGTGAAGAGATGGTGAGCCAGCAGGTGATTGTCATCCAGCATCTTGGTTAAAACATCACGGTTGTAGCTGTTCAAAAATAGGACACCGACCTCACTACGGAAGTTCTTGACGTCATCGATAATCTCCCAAGTCCGCGTTTCACGAAGAAAAAGCTCGTATTTTTCCATATCGCTTTTCTTGAGCAAAGAGACAAAGGCATTGACTACAAAGGCATAGTGTTGAGACGAAACGCTAAAGAGTTCGCGGTGGGCGACAGGATTTTTATAGCGTTCTTCCAGAAGCTGAGTCTGCTCGACAACCTGACGGGCATAAGAGAGAAACTCCATCCCATCACGGGTCAAGGTGATACCCTTGGGATTTCGGATAAAAATCTCAATCCCCATCTCATTTTCCAAATCTCTCACAGCATTGGAAAGACTTGGCTGGGTGATAAAGAGTTGCTTGGCTGCCTCATTCATGGAGCCAGTTTCGACGATTTTGATAATATAGTGTAATTGTTGAATTCTCATGTTTTTATTGTACCACACTTGCGTCAGAATCGCCAAAGAAGATAGGAAAATCAGGGGGAGTATGTGAGTCTCTGTAAAGTAGTTAAGAAGAAACTTCTAAATCATTTAGTAAATAAGATTAAAAATTTTTCTCGAAAATAAGAAACTTGCACGATTTACTCATTACTTAGCCAATACTAGAGTTTATACTAGTTATTGTAAAGATGATCATCCAAAAGAAGGAAGGAGGCAACCTTATGGCTAAAAATACAAGTCGTCCAGAGATTGATTCTCTAAGTTTCGAGGTTGAAAACCAAGAACTTTTCGGGAAATCAGGAGCTAGTGGTACATAGCTTTTAAAATGACACTAGCAGGTCTCTGTGGATTGTGTTTCACCTGTTCCTATGAGTGTACGACAAATAATGTTCGTTGTTAGATAAAACAAGAGGAAAATTATAGTGTTTTATTACAAAACATTGACAACATTTTGATTTGGTGTTATATTTACGGAAGAAATACAAATAAAACAAGACAACTTTGAGATTGATTCTTTGGATTATGAAATTAATAGCCAAGAGTTAAATGGTAAATCTGCTGCTGGGTGACGTACGGCTGTTAGATTAACAGCACAGGGGCGCTGTGGTTGGTGGTTTACATATTCTTATGAATGTACTTCGCCAAACGTGCGCTGTGTATAAAATTACCTCTATTTTTTGACAGGAGGATAAAATGGAAGCAATTATTGGAACACTATACTTCTATGCACCTGTACTGGTCTTAGGAGTTCTTGTCATAGGGATTGTTTACTTTATGAAAAAAAGAAACGATCGCAAATAATCAACATCAACCGATACCTGAAAAAGGCATCGGTTTTTTTATTACTTGAATATATTGCACAAAATACTCATGGCAAACCTTGAAAGAAACCGTATAATGAGAGCGTAATAAAGAAACGGAGGAATGAAATGATGAAACAGCTTATTGTGACAGGATTAACGAAAACATTTGGTCAAGGGGATAATATCGTTCATGCTTTATCAGATGTGAATTTATCCGTTGAAAAAGGCGAATTCCTGGCAATTATGGGTGCCAGTGGTAGTGGAAAAACAACACTCCTCAACTGTATTTCAACGATTGATAAACCAACATCAGGTGAGATTCGATTTGAAGATTTTGACATCATCCATGCCAAGGAAAATGAACTAGCTGACTATCGTGCTAAAAACATTTCCTATATTTTCCAATCCTACAACTTGGTGGAAACCTTGACGGTCTATGAAAATATCGTCCTACCTCTTCAAATTCAGGGGAAAACTATCAAAAAACATCAGGATAAGATTGAGGAAATTTTGGATAAGTTGAATATCCAAAACTTAAAAGATAAGTTTCCTAATCAGTTATCAGGTGGTCAGCGACAACGTGTGGCAACTGCTAGAGCCTTGATTGATGATTCTAAACTGATTATAGCAGATGAGCCGACAGGAGCCTTGGACTCTGCCAATTCTGAAAAACTGATGGCACTTTTGCAGAAAATCAATAAAAGTTTTGGTATTACCATTTTACTGGTTACGCATGACCCTGCTGCAGCCAAGTACTCTTCACGGATGGTGCTACTTAGCGATGGAAAGATTATGGATGATTTGGAACGTAACAGCTTATCTAATGAACAGTATTTGCAAGAGATTTACAGCCGTACCAGATAGGAGGAGAGTATGTATCCAAAATTGATTTTACGAAATGTATTTCGAAATTTACAGACCTATACCATCTATTTTTTCAGTCTGACCTTGATTTATAGCTTGCTCTACGCTTTTAATGCTTTACCAAGCCATCCAGTGATGCAAAGTTTATCAGGAGCAAAGGAAATGTTGACGACGGTGATGAGTCAGTACATGGGCTTGCTTTCCTATCTGATTCTATCGGCGATTGCCTTTCTCATCGTTTACGCCACAAATTTTGTGCTGGGACGGCGCAAGAAAGAGCTGGGACTTTATGCAACGCTGGGAATGAAGAAGAAGCAGATTATCCGTACCCTGTTCTTTGAAACCATGCTGGTCAATATCTTTTCCTTGATTCTAGGTTTCTTGCTTGGAGTGATCTTACTGGTCATTCTAGCTAAGATTGCATCTGAGTTTTTTATGGCCAATTACTTTGGTAATCTGATTTTCTTTGATAGCAAGTCTGTCATCTTACTAGTTTATTCCTATTTGGTCACCAGTTTTATTGTTGGTGTCATGGACATTCTTACCTTTAGAAAGCAAAATATCATTGCACTCATTCAAGAAAATGGGGTCAAGAAATCTGTCTTGGCAAAAGGCAAGCCAGTTCTTCAAGCACTTCTCTTTATTCTTTCGACAGCTGTTATCGGCTGTGGTGCTCTCTATTTTTCAGACTATCACCATCTATCATTCTTGAAAAGCTGGGGTATCTTGCTGGTATCTGTCTTAGTGATTTTTGTGATTTTATTTTACAATACCTTGAGCCATTTTATCTTGGTTTCCCTTAGAAAACTGCCTCAAACCTACTATAACAAACTAAACACTTTTAAAATCCGTCAATTTTCAAAACAAGCTGATAGTAATTCGGTCACGTTGGCTGTCTTATCCTTGACCTTGACACTGGCTCTTAGCTTACTCGTTTTTAGTGGTAGTGCCTATACGACTATGAATCGAGAGCTGAACAAATACTCACCTTATGATGTAACTGTCAATCTCTACCGTGGTAAAGAGTTTCAATTTTCTCAGGAATCTGTCAAAGACAGATTGAAAGCAGATGGATTTGACTTTAACCTCATCAAAGAGGAGTACAGCTATCCTATCTATTCTAGTGATTTAACCTATAAAGATTTGATTGATACTAGCAATCTCTGGGAGCATGATAAGAAACTTCCTGAATCAAAAGTACCGATTTTAGGAATTTCTGCCTACAATCATCTCCGCAAACTGCAAGGTGAAAGAGAGGTTGACTTGTCAGAAGACCAATTTCTAGTCAATGCCAATTATAAAGGAACTGCCAAGCAGATTCAGGAATTTCTATCAACGACCAAAACCCTCATGATTAACGGTCATTCTCTCAACCTTGCCTCTTCAAAGCAACTTGAAACAGTTTACTTTTTATCTTCAGTAGGTCTAAATGACGCAGGAACCTTGATTGTACCAGATAAGGTAGTAGTTGGATTGACGGAAGACCACACGACCTATGTTGCCAATTTCAAAGAAAACATTGACAAACGGGAAGTAGAAACATTCTTGAGTCAGTGGATTGAAAAATACTACTTCACTCGTGATGGAGCAGAGTTGAATTCGTTCACCTATCAAACGAAAGGAAGTATTTTTGAGGTTTACCTTGGATTTATGGGCGTCATTGTCTTTGTCATGATTTTTGTTAGTGTTATTTTTATTATTATTTCCCTCAGTATCTTGTCTCTTCAAACTTCTACAAGTGCTTTGGATAGTGTTAATGATTATCAAATCTTATACCTTCTTGGTAATAAGAGAAAGCAAAATCGCTCTATTCTTTTGCAACAGATTCTAAGTTATTTCTTGGTTCCGCTGGTCATAGCAGGTCCGCTAGCATTTGCCTTGAGTACTGCTCTTTTGGGTTATTTTGAGAATTTCGCTAATACCAGCATTTCTATAGATATCACCTATCTGGGAGTAGCGGTCTTACTCTTTATCCTTTATCTGCTAGTGACTTATAGAGTAAGTTGGCAAATTATTGAAAATTAAGTCAAATACCAGAGTTGCCAATCCGACAATTCTGGTATTGTGTTATAATGATATTAAAGTAGTTCAGGAAGTAGATACATATGAAACAGTTTGTCAAATCGCTCTCGAAAAACTCACTTTTATTGTGGTGGTTGACGATTTTTAATCATCTAGCTTTAATGATTTATATTCATTATAGGATTCCTCTGGACTTTTCGACAGATTTTTCCTTGCAGATGGTTTTATTGCTGATTATTGCTTTAATTGTATTTAGCTATATTTGTAATATTGTGACCTTTCGCTATAGTGAGTTGAAACTTTGGTTGCTTCTGATGATATTTCTCATTAGCTGGCAATCCATATTTAATCAAGGAGTTGCGAGCACCCTGTTGCACTTTTTTGATATTCTTCATCCGCTCAACTCTTTTTTATTGGTGTATAGTTCTCTGTCTATTATCTTTCTGGGAGAGAAAATAGGAGAAGAACTGTTGAGTGTGTCCTTTGTGTTGACACTAATCACCATTAGTTCGTATCTGTTAAGTCCTTCAATTTTTCTATTTCTGTCCTTGTTTGCGTCTTTCTTTTTAAACCTTGTTCCCTTGATTTTACTGATTTTATATCATAAAGAGTTGAAAAGTAAACTCAAGTATCAGAGACGAAATTTGTGGATATTAGCTTTGATATTGCCTCTTTCTTATTTCTTTTTGTATATCAATACGAGGGGCGCAGGAGTGATGAACCTAGTCTGGTATCTTGAGATTATTGGAATACTTGCTTTTTTGCATCTCAAAACAATTATTAACTCTCTTCAGAAAAAGGTAGTAGAGTTGAAGTTGTCCTATATAAAAGCTTTTTCACGCTTGTTTTTACTGGTTATGTTTTTGTTAGTAGGCATTTTCATCATCTTTCATTTAGACTTAAATACGAGCTTTTTGGTCTTGAATATCATGTTACTATTGTTCGGGATTTGTTCGGAAGAATTGATTCGCCTTTTTCGTTCTGCTGAAATGCTAGATGCTAGGGATTATGTAAAAGTTCTCTTTTTAAAGCGTAACCGTATGGTGAAAAGTCTGCTGGCAAATGAAGACACAGAACAACAGTTCTCCGAATTTCTTCACAATGAAATCCTGCAAAATGTGATGGCAATAAAAAATTTCAATAAATATAGTAGCAATCAAGCTTTTGGTGAACAGATCAATCTGGTAACAGAGGAGTTGGTTCAGCGGATTCGTGAGCGGATGGATTATTATCAGCCAATGGTAGAAACAGACGAGCAGTTAGACATCCAGTATCAAGGGCTGATTAATCGGATTGTCAAACGCTATCACGCAGAAAATGAAGTCGTCACACACTTTCCTGCCCACTTTAGGCTTTTATCTCCTTACGATAAAATTGCCTATCGTCTGGTTGAGGAGTTGGCGACCAATGCCGTTAAGTACGCTAGTGGTGGAAGGATTTCTTTGAAGATTGATGTGCATGATGACACTATTTTTATCATTTCTGAAAATAACTGCCTTCAAACAGAAAAAACCTTAGGTTATGGCTTGAAAAATATGTCTAATAAAATTAGTGTTTTAGGTGGTCAAATGCAGATTTTTGAAAATAATAAGAGATTTCGTGTAGAAATTACTCTCCCGATTGATAAGGAGTTGTGTTATGAAAATTTTGTTAATTGATGATCATAAATTATTTAGCCAAAGTATCAAGATGATTTTAGAGTTATCGGAAAACATTAAAAAGGTCCAGTTAGTAGATAATTTTTCGACTATTTCGGAGATTGCTTTTAATGACTACGACATTATTTTGATTGACATCAACCTGACGAGTCTGTATCAAGATGATGGGCTGACCTTGGCACAAGAGATTATCGACAATGGTTGTACTAGTAAGGTTGTGATTTTGACAGGTTACAGTAAAAAAATGTATGAACACCGAGCTAAAGCAATGGGAGCTTATGGCTTTCTGGACAAAAGTATGCACCCAGATGAGTTGGTGAAAAAACTGGAAAAGATTTATCTAGGTGGTAGGGTCTTTTCAGATGAAGTGATGGTAGAGGTGTTAACACCACGAGAAATCGAGATACTAGAACTGGTTAGAAATGGCTTGACCATTGATGATGTCTGTGACAAGGTCTATGTGAGTAAACGTACAGTTTCTAATCACTTGGCAAATATCTTTTCAAAATTGGGAGTGACTAACAGGCAGGAGGCGATTCATATCGCTGAGCAGTTGGGCTATTTTCCACCAGATTAAAAAGCTGCAGAAGATGCAGCTTTTTTAATTATTTCTGTGATACTTCTTGTGTGAGTCTCTTCTTGAAAAAAACACAAAAATTTGCTAGAATGAGTCTTATGAAAACATTCTATGATGTGCAGCAATTCCTCAAACGATTTGGTATTATTGTTTATATGGGAAAACGCTTATATGATATTGAACTGATGAAGTTGGAACTCTCTCGGATTTACGATGCAGGGCTGATGGACAAACTGGATTATCTGGAAGCGGAAGCGGTTCTTCGCAGAGAGCACAAGGTAGAATTGGATTATATTGAGAAAAATGGAGAAAAGAACTAATGGTTACTTGGATTTTGTGGGCACTTATACTGGCAATGTTGGCATGGATGGGCTTTAACTATCTTCGTATTCGCCGTGCGGCTAAAATTGTAGACAATGAGGAGTTTGAAGCCTTGATTCGTACGGGTCAATTGATTGATTTGCGCGACCCAGCTGAATTTCACAGAAAACATATCCTTGGTGCCCGCAATATTCCTTCAAGTCAGTTGAAGACTAGTCTTGCAGCCCTTCGTAAGGATAAACCTGTCCTTCTTTACGAAAACCAACGTGCGCAACGTGTCACAAATGCAGCCCTTTACTTGAAAAAACAAGGTTTTTCTGAGATTTATATCCTTTCTTATGGTTTGGATTCTTGGAAAGGGAAAGTCAAAGTTGAGAAATAAGAAAACGAGCTTGGATGTTTCCGAGCTCATTTTTTAACCACTTTTTCTGAGAAAGACACGAATGCTTGCTAATTCTTGGGAGTTTAAGGGGCGATAGTCTCCCTCTTGAAGATTATCATCCAAACTCCAAGGGCCAAAATGGGTACGTTTAAGGAATGTCACCTTGACACCAACTGAGAGGAACATTTTTTTCACCTGATGAAATTTTCCTTCTGAAATGGTGATGGAGGCTTGACTGAGGGAAGGACTTGCAGATAGAATCTCTAGTCTTGCAGGTTTACAGACAGTACCATCTAAAAAGACAATTCCCTTTTGAAAGGCTTGGATATGGTCAGGTGTTAGAAGTCCATTGACCTCAACTAGATAAGTTTTATCGACATGATATTGGGGATGGAGGAGCTGAAAGCCCAAGGGACCGTTATCGGTCAAGAGGAGGAGTCCCGTTGTATCTCGGTCCAGTCGGCCAACGGCATAGAGCTTGTCAGACTGGATATCAGGCGCAAGGAGGTCCATGACGGTTAGAAGTTTCTTGTCTTTGTTGGCTGTAACGACACCAGCAGGCTTATGAAGCATAAGATAGGTGTGCTCATAGCCTTGAATGATTTGGCCTTGAAAAAGGAGTTTTTGTAGTCCTGTATCAATATTCTGAGCTAGGGAGCGGGCTGGGCGACCATCGACTAGAATTTCCTCTTTGAGTAAGGCTTGTTTCATGGCCTTTCGGCTGATTTTTTCTTGGGCTAATAAATTATCTAAACGCATACTGTGCCTATCTTATCATAAGTTGTTTGCTTTGAAAAGGCTTGACGTGAAAAGAAAAGCAGAGTGAAAACATTTACACTTGCTTGAGTTATGTTATTTACCTGAAATTATGGTATAATCGTTCAGTTAGAAAATAAATTTTGAATATTATAGAGGAAATCATGACAAAATTAAGAGAAGATATCCGTAACATTGCGATTATCGCCCACGTTGACCACGGTAAAACAACCCTCGTTGACGAATTATTGAAACAATCAGAAACGCTTGATGCACGTACTGAATTGGCTGAGCGTGCTATGGACTCAAACGATATCGAAAAAGAGCGTGGAATTACTATCCTTGCTAAAAATACAGCCGTTGCCTATAACGGAACTCGTATCAACATCATGGACACACCAGGACACGCGGACTTCGGTGGGGAAGTTGAGCGTATCATGAAAATGGTTGACGGTGTTGTCTTGGTCGTAGATGCCTACGAAGGAACAATGCCACAGACTCGTTTCGTATTGAAAAAAGCTTTGGAACAAGACCTAGTCCCAATCGTGGTTGTTAATAAAATCGATAAGCCATCAGCTCGTCCAGCGGAAGTAGTGGATGAAGTCTTGGAACTTTTCATCGAGCTTGGTGCAGATGATGACCAACTTGATTTCCCAGTAGTGTATGCTTCAGCGATCAACGGAACTTCTTCATTGTCAGATGACCCAGCTGACCAAGAAGCTACTATGGCACCAATCTTTGACACGATTATTGACCACATCCCAGCTCCAGTAGATAACTCAGATGAGCCTTTACAGTTCCAAGTGTCACTTTTGGACTACAATGACTTCGTTGGACGTATCGGTATCGGTCGTGTCTTCCGTGGAACTGTTAAGGTTGGGGACCAAGTTACCCTTTCTAAACTAGATGGTACAACTAAAAACTTCCGTGTTACAAAACTCTTCGGTTTCTTTGGTTTGGAACGTCGTGAAATCCAAGAAGCCAAAGCAGGTGACTTGATTGCCGTTTCAGGTATGGAAGATATCTTTGTCGGTGAAACCATTACTCCGACAGATGCAGTAGAAGCTCTTCCAATCCTACATATCGATGAGCCAACTCTTCAAATGACTTTCTTGGTCAACAACTCACCATTTGCTGGAAAAGAAGGTAAATGGGTGACTTCTCGTAAGGTGGAAGAACGTTTGCAGGCCGAATTGCAAACAGATGTTTCCCTTCGTGTTGATCCAACTGATTCACCAGATAAATGGACAGTTTCAGGTCGTGGAGAATTGCACTTGTCAATCCTTATCGAAACAATGCGTCGTGAGGGATATGAACTTCAAGTATCTCGTCCAGAAGTTATCGTAAAAGAAATCGACGGTGTTAAATGTGAGCCATTTGAGCGTGTACAAATCGACACTCCAGAAGAATACCAAGGGTCTGTTATCCAAAGCCTTTCTGAACGTAAGGGTGAAATGTTGGATATGATTTCAACTGGTAATGGTCAAACTCGTTTGGTCTTCCTTGTTCCAGCGCGTGGTTTGATTGGATACTCAACTGAGTTCTTGTCAATGACTCGTGGTTACGGTATCATGAACCATACCTTCGACCAATACTTGCCATTGATTCCAGGTGAAATTGGTGGTCGTCACCGTGGTGCCCTTGTTTCTATCGATGCTGGTAAGGCTACAACTTACTCAATCATGTCTATCGAAGAACGTGGTACGATCTTTGTCAACCCAGGTACTGAGGTTTACGAAGGAATGATCATCGGTGAAAACTCTCGTGAAAACGACTTGACAGTTAACATCACTAAGGCAAAACAAATGACTAACGTTCGTTCAGCTACTAAGGACCAAACAGCTGTTATCAAGACACCTCGTATTTTGACACTTGAAGAGTCTCTTGAGTTCTTGAATGACGATGAGTACATGGAAGTAACGCCTGAGTCTATCCGTTTGCGTAAACAAATCCTTAACAAGGCAGAGCGTGAGAAAGCTAACAAGAAGAAAAAATCAGCTGAATAAGAGCTAGAAAGAGATAAAGATGGTTTATTTAATCATAGGACTCCTCTTATTACTACTCTATGTATTTGCGACACCACAAAGCATTAAAGGGACAGTCAATATCGTTCTTGTCGTCTTTGCTTTTGTAGCACTTTTGATTTTACTGATGTTGTCTGTCCTGCAAATCTTTCAGCTACCGACAGAATTCTTCATCGCAGTCGCTATGCTCTTCCTAGCATACTTTAGCTTGCGAGATATTACCCTCATGTCAGTCAAAAAAAGTAAAAGAAGATAAAAAAGAGAGTTTTGGCTCTCTTTTTTGCTAGGAATTTTACAATATTTCGATTTGTTTTTGAGTTATCACCATCTCTTTTGCTTGGATAATATGAATGGGAAAAACTGAACTTAAATTCTTTCCCAACATCTATTTCTAAGGAAACTGTAAAATTCTATTACTAATAATATTTTGGTAAAATATGTTGATAGATTATATAGAAGTGATATACTTAAGTTAAAAGAAATCGTTTTCAAAATGAGGAAGGATTAAATTTGTTGTCTTGGTGCTCAGGGTGTAATGGATTAAACTAAGAAAATAATTCTAAGAATTTATAAAAGATAAAATCTTTTTCTATAGGGTTATTCTCTTATACAAGGAGTCTACTATGAAGAAATTATTCATATTACTATCAACTTTTTTTCTCAGCTTCTTTCTTGCTTGGATTATTGTCTTACGTGCGCCACAATATTTATTTGCAAGCTATGATTCCGTTTCCTTACTTCGTGTCAAAAAAGATACTCAGGAACCGACGCGTGAGGTATTTGAAAAGGAATTAGAGAATTTTGTAAACTCAGAACAGAGTTTAATAGCTAGAAGAATCGTAGAGCCGAGTAAGGATGGGACGACTCACTTTACTTATGCAACTTATGGTCAGGGAACTTTACCAAAAGAATTCCAAGAAGCTAGCCAAGAAAGTCGTGAACGTAGTGATCCGCTAAATAGTTATCTCCTTTTGTCAGGCTCCTTGACGAAAGAAAAGCTTGCCGATAAATTAGGAGATTTGGGTTATAAAGCAATTCCTGACCGAAAGACACCGCCCTATTCTCTTGCTTTTAGAATGTTACTAATTCCCCTTATTTTAATTAGTTTAGCAATATTTGGCTTATCTTTCTTTGCTCTAGTGATTATCACTCGGATTAAGGAAATGAGAGTAGCAGGTATAAAACTCTTTTCTGGTCAGACACTCTTATCAATCATGGGGCATTCTTTATCAACTGATATCAAGTGGCTCCTTCTATCAGCCTTCCTTTCCTTCCTAGGTGGGGGAGTCGTTCTTTTTAGTCAAGGTTTGTTTTATCCTATCTTGTTAGCCACCTATGGTTTTGGGATTAGTTTTTATCTTTTGTTTTTATTGGGGATTTCAATTTTACTAATGCTCCTTTACCTAATGAGCTTGAGTTACAAAGCATTGGTTCCCGTTATCAAGGGCAGATTACCCCTTAAACGCTTGATGGCTTTAACCCTATTGTGTCAGTTAGTAGCTGTTTTTACAGTAGGCTACGCTGTTAAGACGGGTTTGACGTCTTACCAACGATTGAAAGAACTTGAAATTTCAAAACAAGCATGGAAGGATAGAGCAGATTATTATCAAATTTCTTTTGGTTTAGGTGATAGAGGAAAAGATACAGAAAATCAGAATAAGTGGTATTCCTTTGCCAAGGAAGCAATCGAAGAAGAACAAGCCCTTTATGTAAAGGATAATCTGCTCCATTTTGCCAATCCACAAGGAAAAAATGAACAGGGAGAGACACTGGATACCTATAGTCCAGATGCTAATGTTCTCTATGTCAGTCCAAGTTATTTGGATAAGGAAAATGTGGCTGTAAATGATGAGACTAGACAGAAATTAGCTCATCTTCAAAAAGGGGAATTTGGACTTTTATTACCAGAATCTCTTCGCTCACAGGAAGCAGAACTTAAGAAAGTTTTTGAAGAAAGTTTAAACTATTACGGAAAATCAAGCGAGGATAAAAATGCTCCTTTAGAATATGAAATGAGAGCGATTGTTAGTTATCTTCCAACTGGAGAAAAGCGATTTGTTTATAATAACGGTGAAAGTCCAGTATCTATTCAGTACTTAACCGATCCGATTTTAGTTGTATTTACTCCAACATCTACAGGTGATAGTATCATTTCCAAATCTAGTTGGTCTATCAATGCTGGAAAGCAACTCTTTATCAAAGGATATGAGAGTGGGCTAGAACTCTTGAAGAAAGCTGGAATTTATGAGCAAGTATCCTATCTTAAAGAAGGAAGAAGTGTTTATCTAACTCGTTATAATGAAGTTCAAACTGAAACAGCAACTTTAATCCTAGGAGCTATTGTTGGAATAGCTAGTTCCTTGTTACTCTTTTATTCTGTCAATCTTCTATATTTCGAGCAATTCCGCCGAGATATCTTGATTAAACGAATTTCAGGTTTACGATTTTTTGAAACACATGCTCAGTATATGGTTAGCCAATTTGCCAGTTTTGTATTTGGTGCTAGTCTCTTTATTTTAAGCAGTCGAGACTTGGCGATTGGCTTGCTCACTTTATTAGTCTTTCTAGCTAGTGCAGTTCTGACGCTTTACCGTCAAGCGCAGAAAGAATCTCGTGTTTCTATGACAATTATGAAAGGAAAGTAGGATGATTGAACTAAAGAATATATCTAAAAAATTTGGAAGCCGTCAGCTATTTTCAGATACGAATCTTCATTTTGAAGGTGGGAAAATTTATGCCTTAATCGGTACAAGTGGCTGTGGTAAGACAACACTATTGAATATGATTGGACGATTAGAGCCATATGACAAAGGACAAATCATATATGATGGTACTTCTCTTAAGGACATCAAGCCTTCTGTTTTCTTTAGAGATTACTTAGGATACTTATTTCAAGATTTTGGCTTAATTGAAAGCCAAACCGTCAAAGAGAACCTCAATCTGGGTTTAGTTGGTAAAAAGTTGAAAGAAAAAGAGAAAATCTCTTTGATGAAACAAGCTCTAAACCGTGTTAACCTCTCTTATTTAGATTTAAAGCAACCTATCTTTGAATTATCAGGAGGAGAAGCACAACGTGTTGCACTAGCGAAGATAATTTTAAAGGATCCACCTTTGATTCTCGCAGATGAACCAACCGCTTCACTAGACCCCAAAAACTCTGAGGAATTACTTTCTATCCTAGAATCTCTAAAAAATCCGAATCGAACTATTATTATTGCGACCCACAATCCTCTGATTTGGGAGCAAGTGGACCAAGTTATTCGAGTTACCGATTTATCTCATAGATGATATGGCAAGATTCATACTCAATGAAAATCAAAAAGCAAACTAGGAAGCTAGCCGCAGGCTGCTCAAAGCACTGCTTTGAGGTTGTAGATGAAACTGACGAAGTCAGTAACCATATATACGGCAAGGCGAAGCTGACGTGGTTTGAATTTGATTTTCGAAGAGTATCAGTTAGAAGAAAGAGTCACAAACACACTTTGTGGCTTTTTTATTTCCATAAAAATGGTAAAATAGTAGGAGTAGAAATGGAGTTCGAGACATGAAAGTAATAGATCAATTTAAAAATAAGAAAGTCCTTGTTTTAGGTTTGGCCAAGTCTGGTGAATCTGCAGCTCGTTTGTTGGACAAGCTAGGTGCCATTGTGACAGTAAATGATGGGAAACCTTTCGAGGACAATCCAGCTGCGCAAAGTTTGCTGGAAGAAGGGATCAAGGTTATCACAGGTGGCCATCCTTTGGAACTCTTGGATGAAGAGTTTGCCCTTATGGTGAAAAATCCAGGCATTCCTTATAGCAATCACATGATTGAAAAGGCTTTGGCTAAAGGTATCCCTGTCTTGACTGAGGTGGAATTGGCTTATTTGATTTCTGAAGCACCGATTGTTGGTATTACTGGTTCGAACGGTAAAACAACCACAACGACTATGATTGGGGACGTTTTGACTGCTGCTGGGCAACATGGTCTTTTATCAGGAAATATCGGCTATCCTGCCAGTCAGGTTGCTCAAACTGCGTCAGACAAGGACACGCTTGTCATGGAACTTTCTTCTTTCCAACTCATGGGCGTCCAAGAATTCCATCCTGTGATTGCGGTTATTACCAACCTCATGCCAACTCATATCGACTACCACGGTTCTTTTGAGGAATATGTGGCAGCCAAGTGGAATATCCAGAACAAGATGACAGCAGCTGATTTCCTTGTCTTAAATTTTAACCAAGACTTGGCAAAAGAATTGGCTACTAAAACACAAGCTACCGTTGTACCATTCTCAACACAGGAAAAGGTTGATGGAGCTTATCTGGAAGATGGTCAACTCTACTTCCGTGGGGAAGTGGTCATGGCAGCGAATGAAATCGGAGTTCCAGGTAGCCACAATGTGGAAAATGCCCTTGCGACGATTGCTGTAGCCAAGCTTCGTGGTGTGGACAACCAAACCATCAAAGAAACTCTTTCAGCCTTTGGTGGTGTTAAACACCGTCTCCAATTTGTGGATGAAATCAAGGGTGTTAAATTCTATAATGATAGCAAGTCAACCAATATCTTGGCTACTCAAAAAGCCTTGTCAGGATTTGACAACAGCAAGGTCATTTTGATTGCAGGTGGTTTGGACCGTGGCAATGAGTTTGACGAATTGGTTCCAGACATTACTGGACTCAAGAATATGGTCATCCTCGGTCAGTCTGCAGAACGTGTCAAACGGGCAGCAGATAAGGCTGGTGTCGCTTATGTGGAGGCGACTGATATTGCTGATGCGACCCGCAAGGCCTACGAGCTTGCGACTCAAGGAGATGTAGTCCTTCTCAGTCCTGCCAATGCTAGCTGGGATATGTATGCTAACTTTGAAGTACGTGGCGACCTCTTTATCGACACAGTAGCGGAGTTAAAGGAATAATATGAAAAAAATTGTCTTTACAGGTGGGGGGACGGTTGGACACGTTACCCTCAATCTTTTGTTAATGCCCAAGTTCATCGAAGATGGTTGGGAAGTCCACTATATCGGGGACAAGCGTGGTATTGAACACCAAGAAATCCTCAAGTCGGGCTTGGATGTCACTTTCCACTCCATTGCGACTGGGAAATTGCGTCGCTATTTCTCTTGGCAAAATATGCTGGATGTCTTTAAAGTTGGCTGGGGAATCGTCCAATCTCTCTTTATCATGTTACGACTGCGTCCACAGGCTCTTTTTTCAAAGGGAGGCTTTGTCTCAGTACCGCCTGTTATCGCTGCGCGTGTGTCAGGAGTGCCTGTCTTTATTCACGAATCTGACCTATCTATGGGCTTGGCCAATAAAATCGCTTATAAATTTGCGACGAAGATGTATTCAACCTTTGAACAAGCTTCAAGTTTGTCTAAGGTTGAGCATGTGGGAGCAGTAACCAAGGTTTCAGACCAAAACACTCCAGAACCAGATGAATTGGTGGATATTCAAACCCACTTTAATCCCCAATTGCCAACTGTATTGTTTGTCGGTGGTTCTGCAGGTGCTCGTGTCTTTAACCAATTGGTGACAGACCATAAGAAAGAACTAACAGAGCGCTACAATGTTATCAATCTAACTGGAGATTCTAGCCTGAATGAGTTGAGCCAAAATCTCTTTCGTGTTGACTATGTGACCAATCTCTATCAACCCTTGATGGAATTGGCTGATATTGTTGTGACACGAGGTGGTGCCAATACGATTTTTGAGCTCTTGGCCATGGCAAAATTACATGTCATTGTGCCGCTTGGACGTGAAGCTAGTCGTGGTGACCAGATTGAAAATGCAGCTTACTTTGTAAAAAAAGGCTATGCAGAAGACCTTCAAGAAAGCGATTTGACCTTGGATAGTTTGGAAGAGAAGCTTTCTCACTTACTAAGCCACAAGGAAGACTATCAAGCCAAGATGAAGGCTTCTAAGGAATTGAAATCTCTAGCAGATTTTTATCAATTGTTGAAAAAAGATTTATCATAAGGAAAGTAAATGTCAAAAGATAAGAAAAATGAGGGCAAAGAAATCCTCGAAGAATTGAAAGAGTTATCAGAATGGCAGAAACGAAACCAAGAATATCTAAAAAAGAAGGCTGAGGAAGAGGCGGCCCTAGCTGAGGAGAAAGAAAAGGAAAGACAAGCTCGAATGACTTTAAAATCTGAAGATTCAGATGCAACTGAGGACCAGGAGAGTGAATCTGATTCAAAGGACCCAGAATCAGCTAAGGAAGAGTCTGAAGAAAAAGTAGAATCCTTAGAGACTGATAAAGAGGAAGAAGAGATAGAAGAATCAGGGTCTAAAGAGAAGGAGGAACAGGATAAAAAGGCTACAAAAGAAAAAGCAGCCAAAGCAAAGATTCCTGGCCTCCATATCTTGCGAGCCTTCACGATTTTATTTCCAAGTCTGCTTTTATTGATTGTCTCTGCCTACCTACTCAGTCCCTATGCGACCATGAAGGATATCCGTGTTGAGGGAACGGTGCAAACTACGGCTGATGATATTCGACAGGCTTCAGGCATTCAGGATTCGGATTATACGATTAACCTTCTGCTAGACAAGGCAAAATATGAAAAGCAGATTAAGTCTAACTATTGGGTGGAATCAGCTCAGCTTGTTTATCAATTTCCAACTAAGTTCACTATCAAGGTCAAGGAATACGATATTGTTGCCTACTATGTTTCTGGTGAAAATCATTATCCTATTCTTTCCAGCGGTCAGCTTGAGACTAGTTCTGTGAGCCTGGTCAGTCTGCCAGAAACTTATTTATCTGTTCTCTTTAATGATAGTGAACAAATCAAGGCTTTTGTCTCAGAACTTGCTCAAATTAGCCCAGAACTCAAGTCTGCTATCCAAAAGGTGGAGCTAGCCCCAAGCAAGGTGACTTCAGATTTAATTCGATTAACCATGAATGATTCAGACGAAATCTTGGTTCCCCTTTCTGAAATGAGTAAGAAATTGCCTTACTACAGTAAGATTAAACCTCAATTGTCAGAACCGAGTGTGGTCGATATGGAAGCTGGAATCTACAGCTACACTGTAGCGGATAAATTAATTATGGAAGCTGAGGAAAAAGCCAAACAAGAGGTTAAGGAAGCCGAGAAAAAACAGAAAGAGGAAGAGAAGAAAAGGCTGGAAGAACAGCAGAATAAATTGGAAGAAGAGAAGAAAAAGCTGGAGGAAGAGAGCAATCGAAACCAAACAAGTCAGCGTTCATCACGTCGCTAGGGCTTAACTTTTCTCTTATAGTTCTTCAGTGCCCATGGTAAGTGTCTAGAGTTTTGAGAAATACAGAAAGCATATAATTGTATGTTCAGCCCTTTCGTGTATCTACATTTATTTATATGTTATTTTGAAATTTCTCAAAATCGCGAGACATACGTGCCCATGTTTTTACTTGACAAGTGCTAGTAGAAATAATAGAATAATAGAAAACCTTTAAAGCAGTCCAGAGAGGCAGCTAAGGTTAGACGGTGAAAGGGTGGAGACTACCCATTTTTCGTGGAACCTTGCTGTTGGCAGGTTCCTTTTTTCGTGGCTTCTTGTGGCCAGACTCTCTCACTAGCAAAGGTAAAAGGAGAAACCTATGCGAGAACATCGTCCAGTCATTGCTCTTGATTTTCCTAGTTTTGAGGCAGCCAAGGAATTTTTAGCTCTTTTCCCAGCAGAAGAAAGCCTTTATCTAAAGGTAGGGATGGAGCTTTATTACGCAACGGGGCCTGAGATTGTATCTTACTTGAAAGGTCTGGGTCACAGTGTCTTTTTGGATCTTAAGCTTCATGACATTCCCAATACAGTCAAGTCAGCTATGAAGGTTTTATCTCAGCTTGGAGTGGATATGACCAATGTTCATGCCGCTGGTGGTGTGGAGATGATGAAGGCGGCGCGTGAAGGTCTTGGAAATCAAGCTAAATTGATCGCTGTCACTCAGCTCACATCAACGTCAGAAGTCCAGATGCAGGAGTTTCAAAATATCCAAACCAGCCTGCAAGAGTCTGTGATCCACTATGCTAAGAAGACAGCTGAAGCGGGATTAGATGGTGTCGTTTGCTCGGCTCAGGAAGTGCAGGTCATCAAACAGGCCACCAATCCAGAGTTTATCTGTCTGACACCGGGCATTCGTCCTGCAGGTGCTGCAGTTGGAGATCAAAAACGTGTTATGACACCAGCAGATGCCTATCAAATCGGCAGTGACTATATCGTAGTGGGACGTCCCATTACTCAAGCTGAGGATCCTGTTGTAGCTTATCATGCTATCAAAGATGAATGGAACCAAGACTGGAATTAAAGAACTAGATTAGAAAAATAAAAGGAGAATACCATGACACTTGCTAAAGATATCGCTAGCCACCTCTTGAAAATTCAAGCCGTTTACCTCAAACCAGAGGAGCCTTTCACTTGGGCATCTGGTATCAAGTCACCGATTTACACTGATAATCGTGTGACACTAGCCTATCCAGAAACTCGTACCTTAATTGAAAATGGCTTTGTAGATGCTATCAAAGAAGCCTTTCCAGATGTAGAAGTCATTGCAGGAACTGCAACAGCTGGGATTCCACACGGAGCTATCATTGCTGATAAGATGAATCTTCCATTTGCCTACATCCGTAGCAAACCAAAAGACCACGGTGCTGGTAATCAAATCGAAGGTCGCGTAGCTCAAGGTCAAAAAATGGTAGTGGTTGAAGACCTTATTTCAACAGGTGGTTCTGTTCTTGAAGCCGTAGCAGCAGCCAAACGCGAAGGAGCAGATGTACTTGGAGTTGTAGCGATTTTCAGCTACCAATTGCCAAAAGCAGATAAGAACTTTGCGGATGCTGGTGTGAAATTGGTGACGCTTTCTAACTATAGTGAACTCATTCACCTAGCTCAAGAAGAAGGCTATATCACACCAGAGGGCCTTGATCTCCTAAAACGCTTTAAAGAAGACCAAGAAAATTGGCAAAATGCTTAAGACATAGAAAATCAGGTAGTCACTAGGATTACCTGATTTCTTTTTGTGATTTCATTAAGTATTATACTCAATAAAAATCAAAGAGCAAACTAGGAAGCTTGTCGCAGGTTGCTCAAAGCACTGCTTTGAGGTTGTAGATAAGACTGACGAAGTCAGTCACATATATAATCCAAGGCGACGCTGACGTGGTTTGAAGAGATTTTCGAAGAGTATTAGTCAACTTTTCCACCTTCAACAACTAGATCATCTGCTTTAGCAGCGTCACCGTAGGTTGGGTGGAGTGTTTTTTCATAGGCCTTGTGGAAGAAGTTTTCCTTACCTAATTTTTCAATATCTTTATTGATGAAGTCTAGCAATTCTTGGTTGCCTTTTTGAACTGCTGCCGCAATGGTATCTGGATTACCGAGGGAAGTAATTCCTACTTCAAATCCTTTATTTTCAAGCGCCCAAGCTAGAACTTCAGTATTGTCAGTAGAGAAGGCATCTCCACGTCCGTCAAGAAGAGCTTGGTAAGAGTCACTGTATTGGTCATATTTTTGGAGTTTAATTTCTGGATGATTCTTTTCAAAATAAGTCTCAGCAGTCGTTCCTTTTGTGACAATTAAGGTTTTACCTTCAAGTTGTTTGACGTCTGTAATGAGAGCAGTCTTAGGTGATACGACACCCAGAGAAACTTTCATATATGGAAGGGCAAAATCAACTTGTTTCTTGCGTTCGTCAGTCACTGTAAAGTTGGCAAGAGTAATATCTACCTTGTTTGAAATCAAGTATTCCGCACGGTTGGCAGCGTCGACTGAAACGTATTTAACCTTGACACCAAGGTCTTGGGCCAGTTGGTTCCCAAGTTCAATATCGTAACCTTGGTAAGAACCGTCATTGTCAACGTAACCAAACGGTTTTTTATCTCCAAACACGGCGACTCGTAGCTCACCGCTTTTTTTGATTTCATCGATTGTGCGAGCCTTGGCAGTGGTTTTGCCAGAGGATGAACCAGCGTTTCCACCTGAGCTACAAGCAGTGACAAAGATAAGGGCAAAGGCAAGTGCCAAAACAGTTAAGAGTGGTTTGAATAGTTTCATAAGAATCTCCTTTATAGATATGAGCCAAATTGGCTAAAGTCAAAGACGTTTAAAAATTCCTGAGCTCGTTTGGTTTGAGGATTGGTAAAGAAGGCTTGAGCCGTTCCTTCTTCAGCAATTTTCCCTTGGTCGAGGAAGATAATCCGATCGGCAATAGCTTGGGCAAACTGCATTTCATGGGTTACTAAAATCATGGTACGGCCTTCTTGGGCCAAATCATTGATAAGTTCTAGCACCTCACGCACCATTTCTGGATCCAGCGAAGCAGTCACTTCGTCAAAAAGGATGATTTCTGGATGCATGAGAAGGGCACGGACAATTGCAACCCGTTGCTTCTGTCCACCAGATAATTGACGGGCAAAGCTATGTTGTTTATCTAGCAAACCAACACGTTCCAGTAGTTGCAGAGCTTCTTCCGTTACTTCTTTCTTGTCTCTTCCCTGAGCCTTGATAGGGCCTAGGATGAGGTTTTGAAGGACATTCAGATGGGGAAAGAGTTCATAGCTTTGAAAGACCATGCCAATCTTTTGGCGAACTAGGTGAAAGTCTTTTTTATTTTCAACGATAGACTGACCGTCCAGAAGAATATCTCCACCTTGAATACTTTCTAAGCCATTGAGGCAACGAAGGAGGGTACTTTTCCCACAACCGGATGGCCCAAGAATAACCACAACTTCCCCTTTTTTGATTTGTAGGGATAGTCCTTGGAGGATAGGATTGTCTCCGAAGGATTTTTTTAGTTCCTTGATTTCTAAGATAGTTTCAGACATTTAGTTCCTCCAATGTTTTTCTAGGTGAGTGGATAGTTTGGAAATAGGGAAGCAGACTGCGAAATACAAGACTAGAATGGTTCCATAAATCCAAAAGGAAGCGGTTGGGATGGTCAAGCGATTGCTATCGATGATTTGTTGTCCAACCTTGGTCACTTCAACAACCCCAATCAAAACGACCAAGGAAGTAGTTTTAATCATCCGAGTGACAAGATTGATGGCTTGTGGAAGTAATCTTCTCAAGACTTGTGGGATGATGATGTGGTAGTAAAGTTGAACATTGGTTAAACCTAGCGCCTGTCCACTTTCAAACTGATGCTTAGGGAGGGAAGTGATGGCTCCACGTACCAAGTCTCCCATTTCAGCTGTTCCCCAGAGGGTAAAAACGATAATAGCTGAAGTCTCACCTGAGATATTGATATTAAAGTTTCGAGCTAAGCCAAAGTAAACGATGAAGAGCAACACCAGCTGGGGCATGATACGGATAAATTCCAGATACAATCGTGTTAAAAATCGTATGATTCTAGAATGGGAGGTCATGATGATTCCCATGACTGTTCCGAACATCATGGATAAGAGGACAGAAAGGATGGATATACCAATCGTAACGCCCAATCCCTGTAAGATTCTCAAGAGATTATTTCCCTGAAAGAGTACTTGGATTCCCGAATCCTGCATGGCGGAGCCTCCTTTCTATCCAGCTAAAGACCAGTGAGATAGGTAGCAGCATGATTAGATAAGCAACTACCAACATAGCAAGCGCGATGTCTGTTTCATAGTAGAGTCCAATCAAGTCTTTGGCGACGTACATGAGGTCGGCCAAAGCTACTGCTGAGAAAACAGAGGTTTCCTTGATGAGGAAAATGACATTGGCACTAAAAGACGGTAGGGCCACCGCTGTTGCTTGCGGAAGAACCACATAGCGAAAGACCTGTACAGGTGTCAGACCGATGGCTAATCCAATCTCCTGCTGGGTTTGACTGACGGCTTCCAGCCCACTTCGGAAAGATTCTGCCATATAGGAGCCTCCTAAAAAGACCAGCCCTAAAGTGGCACAGATTTCTGAAGATAGGACAATCCCTACTCTAGGAAGACCGAAGTAGAGAAAGAAGAGTTGAATCAAAAGGGGCGTGTTGCGTGACAATTCAATGTAAGCTGTCGCTATTTGCGCCAAAACAGGGATTCGATAATGTCGGATGATACTAACGATTAAACCGAGCAGAAAGGATCCCAAAATTCCCCAAACTGCAATATGCAAGGTCAGAAAGAATGCCTTTTGATATAGTGGTAGATATTGTTCAACAATGGACCAATCCAAAAATAGAACCTCCTATCTAGAAATAATACAGTTATTGTAGCACTTAAAATCTTCTTTGGATAATATGTATTTTTTATTGCCGTTATAAGGATTTTTTATCATTGTCTTACAATTTCTGAAATTTCCAAACAAAATATTTGAAAAGTTTTGAAAAAAGAGTTAAGATATTTTTGTAATATACAAAGTAAACGCTTACTTAATCAAGGAGGACAGTTTATGTCATACAAAACAAGCAATGCAGAAGGCCATGTAGATTTCATCAATACCTATGATTTGGAACCAATGGCGCAACAAGTGATTCCTAAAGCAGCCTTTGGCTATATCGCTAGTGGGGCGGAAGATACTTTCACTTTGCGTGAGAATATTCGTGCCTTTAACCACAAACTCATCGTTCCGCATACGCTTTGCAATGTAGAAAATCCAAGTACAGAGATTGAATTTGCAGGCGAAAAATTGTCTTCACCAATCATTATGGCGCCTGTTGCGGCTCATAAATTGGCAAATGAACAAGGTGAAGTGGCGACTGCGCGTGGTGTGCATGAGTTTGGTTCTCTTTACACAACTAGCTCTTACTCTACTGTAGATCTTCCAGAAATTACGGAAGCCCTTCAAGGGACACCTCACTGGTTCCAATTTTACTTTAGTAAAGATGATGGAATCAACCGCCACATCATGGACCGTGTGAAGGCTGAAGGTTATAAGGCGATTGTCTTGACGGCAGATGCTACTGTAGGGGGTAATCGTGAAGTGGATAAGCGTAATGGTTTTGTCTTCCCAGTTGGCATGCCGATTGTTGAAGAATACCTGCCAGAAGGTGCTGGTAAATCAATGGACTTTGTTTACAAATCAGCTAAACAACGCTTGTCTCCACGCGATGTAGAATTTATCGCTGAATACTCAGGACTTCCTGTGTATGTCAAGGGACCACAATGCCGTGAGGACGTTGAACGTTCGCTTGCTGCAGGAGCTTCTGGTATCTGGGTAACCAACCACGGTGGTCGTCAAATCGACGGTGGACCAGCTGCCTTCGACTCACTTCAAGAAGTAGCAGAAGCAGTTGACAAACGTGTGCCGATTGTCTTTGACTCTGGTGTTCGCCGTGGTCAACACGTCTTTAAAGCCTTGGCTTCAGGAGCAGACTTAGTAGCTATTGGTCGTCCGGTTATCTATGGCTTGGCTCTCGGCGGTAGTGTTGGTGTGCGTCAAGTCTTTGAACACTTGAATGCGGAATTGAAGACAGTCATGCAGTTGTCTGGAACTCAGACTATTGAAGATGTCAAACACTTCAAGCTCCGTCACAATCCATACAACCCAACCTTCCCAGTTGACCCACGTGACTTAAAATTGTATTGATAAAAGAGATTGCCTCCACTAAGTGTGGAGGTTTTTGGTTATGTATTAGAAGTTTAAATAAGGTCAATCTGTATCAAGAAAACTATATAAATATATTTTCTAGTCAAATATCTTGCTAGGGTTTTCAATTTCTGTTATAATGGTCTAGTAATTAAATAATAAAGACATTTGGGGTGCTTTAGGCTGAGATAATACCCATTGAACCTGATACAGTTAAGACTGGCGAAGGGAAATGTGAACAGTTTTTTTCGTATGGCGAAATGAACAATCTAATCTTGTAAGCTAAACTCTAATTCTTGATTGTAATTGGAGTTTTTTTGTTTATATAAGCTGGATGAAGGTGATACAAAGCATTTAGGTAGCTCTCACCTTATATGCCCCACTTTTCTTTAAAAAGGTCAAGTAAAACTAGGATTTTCTTGATGTTTTGTTGATTATGAACGAGTAAAGAGAGGAAAAATAAATATGGAAACACAGGTTTATGCATTTCAGCCAGGTTTGACTGTTGGAGAATTATTAAAAAATAGTCAGAAGGATTGGCAGGCTGCAATCAATCATCGTTTTGTCAAGGAACTTTTTGCGGGGACAATTGAGAATAAGGTCTTAAAAGACTACCTAATTCAAGATTATCACTTCTTTGATGCCTTCCTATCCATGTTGGGTGCCTGCGTAGCTCACGCAGACCAGCTTGAATCCAAACTTCGTTTTGCCAAGCAACTAGGCTTTCTTGAAGCAGATGAAGATGGTTATTTCCAAAAGGCTTTCAAAGAGTTAAAAGTATCTGAGAATGATTATCTGGAAGTGACTTTGCACCCTGTAACAAAAGCCTTTCAGGATCTGATGTATTCGGCAGTGACTTCATCAGACTATGCTCATCTTTTGGTCATGCTGGTCATTGCAGAAGGTCTCTATTTAGACTGGGGTTCTAAAGATTTGGCTCTACCTGAAGCCTATATTCATTCGGAATGGATCAATCTCCACAGAGGTCCTTTCTTTGCAGAGTGGGTCCAATTTCTGGTTGACGAACTCAATCGTGTTGGGAAAGGTCGAGAAGATTTGACAGAACTTCAGCAACGCTGGAATCAAGCGGTCGCTTTAGAATTAGCCTTTTTTGATATTGGTTATGAATTATAGGATAAATTCAATCCTTTTATGTAGATTAAAATAAGTAACAAACAAAATATATAAATATATTTTCCAGTCACATATCTTGCTAGGGCTTTCAATTTCTGTTATACTGGTATAGTAATTAAATAATAAAGACATTTGGGGTGCTTTAGGCTGAGATGATACCCATTGAACCTGATACAGTTAATACTGGCGAAGGGAAATGTGAAATGTTTTTTCGTATGTCGAAAAGAACGGTCTAATCTTGTAAGCTGAACTCTAATTCTCGTTTGTAATTGGAGTTTTTTTGTTTATTAAAAGAGGATAGTCTGGACGTTAATACTCAATGAAAATCAAAGAGCAAACTAGGAAACTGGCCGCAGGCTGTACTTGAGTACGGCAAGGCGACGTTGACGTGGTTTGAATTTGATTTTCGAAGAGTATAAGCCTTTTGGCAGCTCACCTTGAGCACCCCACTTTTCTTTAAAAAGGAGTTTTTTTATGTTGAAAAAATGGCAGTTAAAAGATGTTATCTTGCTTGCTTTCTTGTCTATCTTTTTTGGTGGCGTTTTCGTTGGTTCAGGATATGTGTATAATATTCTCAGCCTACTCTTAACACCTCTTGGTTTACAGGCTTTTGCCAATGAAATCCTCTTTGGACTCTGGTGTATGGCTGCGCCCATTGCTGCCATCTTTGTTCCGAGAGTCGGAAGTGCAACGATTGGAGAAGTGCTAGCTGCGCTTGCTGAAGTCCTTTATGGTAGCCAATTCGGTCTAGGTGCCCTTTTGTCTGGCTTGGTTCAAGGTTTGGGAAGTGAACTTGGTTTTATAGTAACTAGAAATCGCTATGAAAGTTGGCTCTCTCTAACTGCTAATAGTATTGGGATTACGCTTGTTAGCTTTATCTATGAATACATTAAGTTAGGTTACTACGCCTTTTCACTTCCGTTTGTCCTTTCCTTGCTTGTGGTACGTTTTATTTCTGTTTATTTCTTCTGTACCATTTTGGTTCGTGCCATTGTCAAACTCTATCATCAGTTTGCAACTGGAGGAAAGGCATAGATGGGGCTGGAACTACGAGCGATTCAGTCCCCAATTTTTTCGGAACCGCTTGATTTTACTTTTCATGAGCAAGCTTTTACCTTGTTAGTTGGGAGTAGTGGGTCTGGAAAATCGAGCCTCTTTCAAGTTATTGCCCAAGTTAGTTCTCTTCCCTATAGCGGTCAAGTACTGATAGATGGGAGCGAAGTCAGTCAGCTTTCTATCATCGAACGTGTCCAAACGGTTGGTATTCTCTTACAAAATCCCAATCATCAATTTACCATGGAGAACTTGTTTGAGGAGCTGATTTTTACCTTGGAGAATATCGGCTATCCCGTTCAGGAAATTGATTCTAAAATAGCAGAGGTTGTCCAGCAATGTCGTTGTAAAGCAATCTTGCACCGTCCCATCCATCACTTATCAGGTGGAGAAAAGCAAAAGGCGGCCTTGGCTGTTCTCTTTGCTATGAATCCTAGGGTCTATCTATTGGATGAGCCCTTTGCTTCCATTGATCGCAAGAGTAGGATAGAGATATTGGAGATTCTAAAAGAGTTGGTCTCTAATGGGAAGACAGTTATTTTGTGCGACCATGATTTAACGGACTATGAAGCCTATATCGACCATATGGTGGAGCTAAGAGACGGACAACTAAGGGAAGTGTTTCAAATCCCTTCCTCTGAGATGACACAGGTTGCTTCAAAGGAGGTTGCTTCTAGTCCAGAACTATTCCATATGGATCGAATGACTTGTGAGCTGGATAAGCGCTCCCTCTTTTCGATTGCGGATTTTACATTTTACCAAGGAATTTCCTGTATCTTGGGTGATAATGGTGTCGGGAAATCAACCCTCTTTCGGTCTATTCTTCAATTTCAAAAGTATAAGGGGCGCATTACTTGGAAGGGTTCGGTTCTAAAAAAGAAAAAGAGTTTGTACCGTGACCTGACGGGTGTTGTTCAGGAAGCTGAGAAGCAGTTTATCAGAGCCAGTCTGCGAGAGGAACTTCAATTAGATGGACCTGATTCTGAAAGAAATCAGCGTATTCTTCAAGCCTTACGATATTTTGATCTGGAGCAGGAACTTGATAAGAGTCCCTATCAATTAAGTGGTGGTCAGCAAAAGATTCTTCAGCTCTTGACCATCTTGACTAGTAAGTCTTCTGTGATCTTGCTAGATGAACCTTTTGCAGGTTTGGATGATAGAGCCTGCCATTATTTCTGTCAGTGGATTGTGGAGGAGAGAAATCAAGGAAGAAGTTTTCTGATCATTAGCCATCGTTTAGATCCTTTGATCTTTGTGGTTGATTATTGGATTGAGATGACTAGTCAGGGTCTCAGTCATGTGAAAGCAGTGACAATTACCAAACCACTCACATCTCAGAGTAGCAATACTCAAGGGGAGGTGAGATAGTATGGTCAAAGTAGCAACCCAGACACCGATTATCAGTCTCTTCTTGCTGATTTTATCCTTGGAAACATCTTTCATTCCTTCGATTGCTCTTAATCTCTCGGTAGTTGCATTTTGTATTCTCTTTATGCTCTATTACCGTCGATTTAAGATGTTGGCTTGGATGATTCTACTTGCCCTTTTGCCATCTTTGGCCAACTATTGGGCAGTTCAGTTACATGGGGATGCTTCGCAGGCAGTCATGCTTGGAACGAGGGCCTTTGTGACCGTTTGTATTGGTCTTGTCTTTGTTTCCTCAATTTCCCTAAAAGAGCTTCTCTTGTACTTGGTTCAAAAGGGGTTATCACGCTCTTGGGCTTATGCCTTGATTGTGGTATTCAATTCCTTTCCCCTTATTCAGCAAGAAATCAAGTCCCTCAAGGAAGCTTGTTTATTACGCGGTCAAGAACTACATTTTTGGTCGCCCTTGATTTACAGTAAGGTTCTGATGACAGTCTTTAGGTGGCGCCATCTTTACCTGAGGGCTCTATCGGCGCATGGATATGACGAACATGCACAGGTGGAGAATCGCTATCGGACTTTTTATATTCCTCAAAGGACAATATTCATCTACCTGCTGTTCTTTTTATTGCTTCAAACTAGTCTATTTTTATAAAGGAGTTATTATGGAATTTACAGATATTGCGATGGAATTATCCAAGGAAGCTTGGCAGGCTTCCTTTCATCACCCCTTTGTTTTACAGTTACAAGAGGGAAATTTAGACCCGTCCATCTTTCGCTATTATTTGATTCAGGATGCCTACTATTTGAAGGCCTTCTCAGAAGCCTATCACCTCTTGGCTGATAAGACTTCAAATCAAGAGATGAAAAGACTCTTGAAACAAAATGCTCAGAGTCTAGTGGAAGGTGAGTTGTTTATCCGCCAACAATTTTTCAAGGAATTGGAAATCAGCGACCAGGAAATGGAGCAACATCCAATCGCGCCAACCTGCTATCATTATATCTCTCACATTTATCGTCAATTTGAAGAAGCAAATCTAGCCATTGCCTTTGCGAGCTTGCTGCCTTGTCCTTGGCTATATCATGATATAGGCAAATCACTTAATCTTAAACCATCACCAAATCCTCTCTACCAACAATGGATTGAAACTTATATTACGGATGAGTTGGAGCATCAGATCAGAGAGGAAGAGGCTCTGGTCAATCAACTCTATCGCGAAAGTGACGAGACAGATAGGAAAAAAATGCTAGATGCCTTCCACATCAGTGTTCACATGGAAGCCAAGTTTTGGCAAATGGCCTACCAACACCAGACATGGAAGAGTGATTTACACTCTTTAGAAAAAGGAGAAGAATAGAAACATGAGAAAGCACCAATTACAAGTTCACAAATTAACCATTTTATCCATGATGATTGCCCTTGATGTAGTCCTTACGCCTATCTTTCGGATTGAGGGAATGGCACCGATGTCCAGTGTAGTCAATATTCTAGCTGGAATCATGATGGGACCTGTTTATGCTTTGGTTATGGCTACAGTGACAGCTTTTATCCGTATGACGACTCAAGGGATTCCGCCTTTAGCTCTTACAGGAGCGACTTTTGGAGCCCTTCTGGCAGGTCTCTTTTATAAGTACGGTCGAAAATTTTACTTTTCTGCCTTGGGAGAAATTTTGGGAACAGGTATTATTGGTTCTATTGTTTCCTATCCTGTCATGGTTCTCTTTACGGGATCTGCGGCCAAGCTCAGCTGGTTTATCTACACTCCTCGATTTTTCGGAGCAACCTTGATTGGTACAGCGATTTCCTTTATTGCCTTTCGATTTTTAATCAAGCAGGAATTCTTTAAAAAAGTGCAGGGATATTTCTTTGATGAAAGGATAGACTGATGCAGGCATTTATAAATCCTTTTCCTCTGGGAACAACTTCCCTCATTCACTGCATTACCAATGAGATTTCTTGTGAGATGCTGGCAAATGGGATTTTGGCTCTGGGATGTAAACCAGTTATGGCAGATGATTCCCGTGAGGTTCTTGATTTTACTAAGCAAAGCCAGGCACTCTTCATCAATTTGGGGCATTTGTCAGCTGAGAAGGAAAAAGCAATCCGTATAGCAGCTTCTTATGCAGTTCAAGTTTCTCTTCCAATGGTAGTAGATGCGGTTGGCGTAACAGCTTCATCCATTCGTAAGAGCTTAGTTAAAGACCTTTTAGACTATAGACCTACGGTCCTTAAAGGAAACATGTCGGAAATTCGAAGTCTTGTTGGCTTAAAGCACCACGGCGTTGGGGTCGATGCGAGTGCTAAAGATCAAGAAACTGAGGGTTTACTTCAAGTCTTGAAAGACTGTTGTCAGACCTATCCAGGTATGTCATTCTTAGTCACTGGCCCCAAGGACCTCATCGTTTCAAAGAATCAGGTTGCTGTATTGGGAAATGGCTGTATAGAATTAGACTGGATAACAGGGACAGGAGACTTGGTTGGAGCTTTAACAGCTGTTTTTCTCAGCCAAGGAAAGACTGGTTTTGAAGCTTCTTGCTTAGCAGTCTCTTATCTCAATATTGCTGCTGAGAGAATAGTTGTTCAAGGAATGGGATTGGAAGAATTTCGTTACCAAGTACTCAATCAGCTCTCGCTCCTCAAAAGAGATGAAAATTGGCTAGATACCATCAAAGGAGAGGTTTATGAATAGAGAAGCGCTTAGACTATATCTGGTAACCAATCGCTATCAAGATTCCGTGGAAAGCTTTCTTGCAAAAGTTGAGACGGCCTGCCGTTCAGGGGTTACAATAGTCCAATTACGAGAAAAAAATCTCACAACCAATCAATATTATCAACTGGCAAAAGAAGTCAAGAAAGTAACAGATGCTTATCAGGTACCCTTGATTATCGATGATCGGTTGGATGTTTGTCTTGCAGTCGATGCTGCTGGTCTGCATATCGGAGACGATGAGTTACCAGTTTCGGTTGCCCGACAAGTCTTGGGCCCTGAAAAAATCCTCGGTGTTACAGCTAAAACAGTAAAAAGAGCCCTAGAGGCAGAAGAAGGGGGAGCAGATTACTTGGGGACAGGAGCCATTTTCCCGACTACGACCAAGGAAAATGCGCCTATCACCCTGATTTCAACCTTGAAAACAATTTGCCAAAGGGTTGCCATTCCAGTAGTTGCTATTGGTGGCTTGACGTCAGAGAACATTGAACAGCTTATGGACACTGGTATAGCTGGTGTAGCTGTAGTGCGTGATTTGATGCAGGCAGAAGATATAGAGGCAAAAACGCAAGCCTTTTTAAAAAAGTTGGATGATATCATTTTCTAATTAATACTCAATGAAAATCAAAGAGCAAACTAGGAAGCTAGCTGCAGGTTGCTCAAAACACAACTTTGAGATTGCCGATAAAACTGACGTAGTTTGAAGAGATTTTCGAAGAGTATAAAAACTCTCTAATTCCCTTAAAGTGGGAACTAGAGAGTTTTTTTAATCTTTAAAGCTTGTATGGTTGACTGGGCCAGAACCATGACCGAGTTGAGGGGCATCTTGGATGGCTTTCGTGATAAAGGCCTTGGCTTTATCGACTGCTTGATAGAGGGTTTTCCCCTTGGCTAGTTCAGCAGTAATCACTGCAGCAAAGGTACATCCAGTACCATGGGTGTGACAGGTTTGAATTCGTGGGCTTTCCCAGACAAATTGCTCATCCTTGGTAAAGAGGAAATCCTTGGCACCACCTTCGAGATGACCACCTTTGATGACCACAGACTGAGGACCAAATTCTTTTAAAATCAGGCGTCCGGCACGCTGCATGTCTTCCGGATTATGGATTGAAAAACCAACAATCTCTTCCGCCTCAGGAAGATTCGGTGTAATAATAGTTGCAAGGGGAAGTAGGTTTGTTTTTAGGTAGGTTCTGGCACTGGTATCAATCAGGGTGTCTCCGCTCGTAGCGACCATAACAGGGTCAAGGACGTAGGGACAGTCCAGCATTTTAAGATAGGGTTGGATGATTTCCATGATTTCGGTAGTTGCCAACATCCCAGTTTTAACAGCCTGAGGCTTGATATCCGAAAAGACACTCTCCAATTGGGCTTTTAACATTTGAGGAGAAACGTGCTCGATTAATTGAACACCTCTGGTATTTTGAGCGACAAGACTGGTCACAACGGCCATTCCATAGACATCTCTAGCTTGGAACGACTTTAAATCAGCCATAATGCCAGCACCACCACTAGGGTCAGTCCCTGCAATGGTCAAAGCAACGGGTAAATAAGTCATCTAAAACCTCCCAACCAACTGAAGTTTGTATTCTTAAGAACAAGCTGGTCTGTTTTAGAAAGGTAATAGAAGACTGCTAGTCTCCATTACCATTTCCACTTCCATCAGCTAGCATTACCTAGATTGAGTCAAAGGGTCTAACAGTCGTTAATCTCAGCTTTACGCACCCCTAGTGGTTGTTTTCTTTTTTCTTTAGTATAGCATATTTTTATAGTTTATATAGTAAAAATTGACTGCAAATCTCTCGTTACATAATTAGAATTCTATTTTTCGAAAAAATAATAAAAATTATAGTTGACAAATGTAGATTTTTGAAGTATACTAATAATTGTAATCGACAAATGTAGATTTAGGAGGTGTGATTATGCAGATTTCAGATGCAGAATGGCAGGTCATGAAGATTATTTGGATGCAAGGAGAGCAGACCAGTACGGATTTAATCAGGGTTCTGGCTGAGCGGTTCGACTGGTCCAAGTCGACCATTCAGACTCTTTTGGCTCGTTTGGTTGAGAAAGAGTGCCTGACGAGGAAAAAAGAAGGCAAGTCCTTTGTCTATTCAGCACTTTTAACTTTGGACCAAAGTCGAGACTTGCTTGTTAAAGATATCAAGGACAAGGTTTGTTCTCGTAGGATTAAGAACTTGTTGGCTGATTTGATTGCTGAATGTGATTTTACTCAGGCTGACTTGGAAGACTTGGAAGCTGTGATTTCTGAGAAGAAATCAAGCGCTGTAACAAAAGTAAAATGTAATTGTATGTAAAGGAGACGTCATGTTAAATAGTATTGTAACCATTGTTTGTATTGCCCTTATCGCGTTTATCTTGTTTTGGTTTTTCAAAAAGCCTGAAAAATCTGGGCAAAAGGCCCAGCAAAAAAATGGCTACCAAGAGATTCGAGTGGAAGTCATGGGAGGCTATACGCCTGAGTTGATTATTCTCAAGAAATCAGTGCCAGCCCGCATTATCTTTGACCGCAAGGATCCTTCACCCTGTCTGGATCAAATTGTTTTTCCAGATTTTGGTGTACATGCGGACCTGCCTATGGGGGAAGAGTATGTAGTGGAAATCACGCCTGAGCAGGCTGGAGAGTATGGTTTCTCTTGTGGCATGAATATGATGCACGGTAAGATGATTGTAGAATAGGAGAATGATATGACTGAAATTGTAAAAGCAAGTCTTGAAAATGGTGTTCAAAAAATCCGTATCACGGCAGACAAAGGCTACCATCCAGCCCACATTCAACTGCAAAAAGGAGTTCCTGCTGAGATTACCTTTCACCGTGTGACACCTTCAAACTGTTATAAGGAAATTCTGTTTGAAGAAGAAGGCATCTTGGAACCAATCGGCGTAGACGAAGAGAAAACAATTCGTTTTACACCTCAAGAATTAGGCAAACATGAATTTTCTTGTGGCATGAAGATGCAAAAGGGGAGTTATACCGTAGTTGAGAAGACTCGAAAATCTCTATCACTTTTACAGCGTTTTTGGATTACTAGTATCTTTACTGTGCCTCTTGTGATTCTCATGATTGGAATGTCGACAGGAGGAATTAGTCACCAAGTCATGCGTTGGGGCACCTTTTTAGCCACAACACCGATTATGCTAGTAGCAGGTGGTCCTTATATTCAAAGTGCTTGGGCTAGTTTTAAAAAGCACAATGCCAACATGGATACCTTGGTTGCTCTGGGAACCCTAGTGGCCTATTTCTATAGCTTAGTTGCCCTCTTCGCTGGCCTCCCTGTTTACTTTGAAAGTGCTGCATTTATCTTCTTCTTCGTTCTTATGGGAGCCGTTTTTGAGGAGAAAATGCGGAAAAATACTTCCCAAGCTGTGGAGAAATTACTTGACTTGCAGGCTAAAACTGCAGAAGTCTTGCGTGAGGATAACTATGTTCAAGTCCCCTTGGAGCAAGTCAAGGTAGGTGACCTGATTCGAGTGCGTCCCGGTGAAAAGATTGCGGTTGATGGTGTCGTAGTAGAAGGTGTCTCCAGTATTGATGAGTCTATGGTGACAGGTGAGAGTCTGCCTGTGGATAAGACAGTTGGAGATACTGTGATTGGCTCAACCATCAATAATAGTGGAACGCTTGTTTTTAAAGCAGAAAAAGTTGGTTCAGAGACTGTTTTGGCTCAGATTGTGGATTTTGTGAAGAAAGCTCAGACAAGTCGTGCGCCGATTCAGGACTTGACGGATAAAATTTCAGGGATTTTTGTCCCAGCAGTTGTCATTTTAGGGATTGTGACCTTTTGGGTTTGGTTCGTCTTGCTCAGGGATAGTGTAGTTGTGCTTGGAGCGAGCTTTGTGTCTTCGCTTCTCTATGGAGTAGCAGTTCTGATTATTGCCTGCCCTTGTGCATTGGGACTTGCAACACCGACAGCCCTTATGGTGGGGACAGGACGCAGTGCCAAGATGGGAGTTCTCCTCAAAAATGGAACGGTTCTACAGGAAATACAGAAAGTTCAAACTATCGTCTTTGATAAAACAGGGACTTTGACTGAAGGGAAACCTGTGGTCACAGATATCATCGGCGACGAAGTAGAAGTGCTTGGATTGGCAGCTTCCTTGGAAGAAGCTTCTCAACACCCACTGGCTGAAGCCGTTGTGAAACGAGCGAGTGAAGCTGGACTTGAGCTTCAAACTGTTGAAAATTTCCAAGCCTTGCACGGAAAAGGTGTTTCAGGGCAAATCAATGGAAAACAAGTTTTGCTTGGAAATGCTAAAATGCTGGATGGCATGAACATTTCTAGCACTTATCAAGAAAAACTAGAAGAACTGGAAAAAGAAGCTAAGACAGTTGTGTTCTTAGCAGTTGACAATGAAATCAAAGGCTTGCTTGCTTTGCAAGATATTCCTAAGGAAAATGCTAAGCTTGCCATCAGTCAGTTGAAAAAACGAGGTCTTAAAACAGTCATGCTGACAGGAGACAATGCAGGTGTGGCGCGTGCTATTGCAGATCAAATCGGAATCGAAGAGGTCATTGCAGGTGTCTTGCCAGAAGAAAAAGCCCATGAAATCCATAAACTACAAGCGTCTGGCAAAGTAGCCTTTGTTGGGGACGGTATCAATGATGCCCCTGCCCTCAGTGTAGCAGATGTGGGGATTGCTATGGGAGCTGGAACAGATATTGCCATCGAGTCAGCAGATTTGGTGTTGACAACTAATAACCTCCTAGGAGTGGTTCGTGCCTTTGACATGAGTAAGAAAACCTTTAATCGAATTCTGCTCAATCTTTTCTGGGCCTTTATCTACAATGTCGCCGGAATTCCGATTGCAGCAGGAGTCTTTTCAGGTGTTGGACTGGCCCTCAATCCAGAACTAGCAGGTCTAGCTATGGCCTTTAGTTCTGTATCTGTTCTGACTAGTTCCCTTCTGTTAAACTTTAGTAAAATAGATTAAAAGCGAGCTTGCTCGCTTTTTATTATAAAACAGAGTTTAAAAACGTTTTCAAACTGTACTGTAATAGAGAATAAAAACTTCTGAGCAGATTCTTAGAAAAGTCGAACTAAATGTGGTAAATTAGTAATGTAAAAATTTACTGAAACGTTTTCAAAAACTATATGAAACCTTTTTTAGTAGATTTAAAAATATTTGAAGGAGAGTTATCACTATGACTCAAGGGAAAATTACTGCATCTGCAGCAATGCTTAACGTATTGAAAACATGGGGCGTAGACACAATCTACGGTATCCCATCAGGAACACTCAGCTCATTGATGGACGCTTTGGCTGAAGAAAAAGATATCCGCTTCTTGCAAGTTCGCCACGAAGAAACAGGTGCTCTTGCAGCGGTTATGCAAGCTAAATTCGGTGGCTCAATCGGGGTTGCAGTTGGTTCAGGTGGTCCAGGTGCGACTCACTTGATTAACGGTGTTTACGATGCAGCTATGGATAACACTCCATTCCTAGCGATCCTTGGATCACGTCCAGTTAACGAATTGAACATGGATGCTTTCCAAGAATTGAACCAAAACCCAATGTACAACGGTATCGCTGTATACAACAAACGTGTAGCTTACGCTGAGCAATTGCCAAAAGTAATCGACGAAGCTTGCCGTGCTGCAGTTTCTAAAAAAGGTCCAGCTGTTGTTGAAATCCCAGTAAACTTTGGTTTCCAAGAAATCGACGAAAACTCATACTATGGTTCAGGTTCATACGAGCGTTCATTCATCGCTCCTGCTTTGAACGAAGTTGAAATCGACAAAGCTGTTGAAATCTTGAACAATGCTGAACGTCCAGTTATCTATGCTGGTTACGGTGGTGTTAAAGCTGGTGAAGTGATTACTGAATTGTCACGTAAAATCAAAGCACCAATCATCACAACTGGTAAAAACTTTGAAGCTTTCGAATGGAACTATGAAGGTTTGACAGGTTCTGCTTACCGTGTTGGTTGGAAACCAGCCAACGAAGTGGTCTTTGAAGCAGACACAGTTCTTTTCCTTGGTTCAAACTTCCCATTTGCTGAAGTTTACGAAGCATTCAAGAACACTGAAAAATTCATCCAAGTCGATATCGACCCTTACAAACTTGGTAAACGTCATGCCCTTGACGCTTCAATCCTTGGTGACGCAGGTCAAGCAGCTAAAGCTATCCTTGACAAAGTGAACCCAGTTGAATCTACTCCATGGTGGCGTGCAAACGTTAAGAACAACCAAAACTGGCGTGATTACATGAACAAAATCGAAGGTAAAACTGAGGGTGAATTGCAATTGTATCAAGTTTACAATGCAATCAACAAACATGCTGATCAAGACGCTATCTACTCAATCGACGTAGGTGACACTACTCAAACATCTACTCGTCACCTTCACATGACACCTAAGAACATGTGGCGTACATCTCCACTCTTTGCGACAATGGGTATTGCCCTTCCTGGTGGTATCGCTGCTAAGAAAGACAATCCAGATCGCCAAGTATGGAACATCATGGGTGACGGTGCATTCAACATGTGCTACCCAGACGTTATCACAAACGTTCAATACGACCTTCCAGTTATCAACGTTGTCTTCTCAAATGGTAAATATGCCTTCATCAAGGACAAATACGAAGACACAAATAAACACTTGTTTGGTTGTGACTTCCCTAATGCTGACTATGCGAAAATCGCTGAAGCTCAAGGAGCTGTTGGATTTACAGTTGACCGTATCGAAGACATCGATGCAGTTGTTGCAGAAGCTGTTAAATTGAACAAAGAAGGTAAAACTGTTGTGATCGATGCTCGCATCACTCCACACCGTCCACTTCCAGTAGAAGTACTTGAATTGGATCCAAAACTTCACTCAGAAGAAGCAATCAAAGCCTTCAAGGAAAAATACGAAGCAGAAGAACTCGTACCATTCCGCCTCTTCTTGGAAGAAGAAGGGTTGCAATCACGCGCAATTAAATAATTTCTCTCGTCGAAAATCAAATGTAAACTGCGTTATCTTCACCTTGCCGTACTCCAGTACTGCCTGCGGTTTGATGCCTTGTTTATTCTTTGATTTTCATAGAGAGAAACTTGAAAAGATCGGAGCAATCCGGTCTTTTTATGGAGGATAGTAAATGGATTTAAATCAATTAGATATTATCGTTTCAGATGTTCCCCAAGTCTGTGCTGACTTGGAGCGTATTTTGGATAAAAAGTCCGATTATGTTGATGACAGTTTTGCTCAGTTTACGATTGGCAGTCACTGTCTGATGTTGTCCCAAAATCATTTGGTTCCTTTGGAAGATTTTCAGTCAGGAATCATTCTTCACATCGAGGTTGAGGATCTAAATCAGAATTACCAACGGTTGAAAGAGATTGGTGTCGAGATTTTACATGGGCCAGTTGTAACTGATTGGGGAACCGAATCTCTGCTAGTAAGTGGTCCTGCTGGTCTAGTGATTGATTTTTATCGTATGAAATAGGATATAGTAGAGTTTGATCGCTAATAAAACTTATAGCATAAGAAGGAATTTATTCACTATTTTTATAAAATCTTCTCCCTACTTTATAAGATGTTAAAAAGAGTTCAATTCGAACTCTTTTTTTGCTATAATGAGGGGAGAAAAATCAGACAGGAGACCAAGATGTCAGAACCATTATTTTTACAATCAGTTATGCAAGAAAAAATCTGGGGTGGTACCAAGCTACGTGATGAGTTTGGCTACGACATTCCAAGTGAAAAAATCGGAGAATACTGGGCTATCTCAGCCCATCCAAATGGTGTCTCTAAAGTTGCCAATGGTCGTTTCGAGGGAACAGATCTGGCTACTTTGTATGCAGAACACCGTGAGTTGTTTGGCAATCGTCCTGAGCCTGTATTTCCGCTTTTGACTAAGATTCTGGATGCTAACGACTGGCTCAGCGTCCAAGTCCATCCAGACGATGCCTATGGACTAGAACATGAAGGCGAACTCGGGAAAACAGAATGCTGGTACATCATAGCTGCGGATGAAGGTTCAGAGATTATCTACGGTCACAATGCCAAGTCAAAAGAAGAACTCCACCAGCAAATCGAGGACAAGAATTGGGATGCTTTGTTGACAAAAGTACCAGTTAAAGTTGGAGATTTCTTCTATGTGCCAAGTGGCACCATGCATGCTATTGGCGCAGGTATTTTAATCCTTGAAACACAACAATCTAGTGACACAACCTACCGTGTCTATGACTTTGACCGTAAGGATGATAATGGTAACTTGCGTGAACTTCACCTTGAAAAATCCATTGATGTCTTGAACATTGGTGAGCCTGCAAATAGCCGTCCTGTAACTGTCAAAGCAGATGATTTGCTTTCAACTCTTCTTGTATCAAATGATTTCTTTGCTGTCTACAAGTGGGAAATTACTGGAGAAGTTGACTTCGAAAAGACAGCTGATTATAGCTTGTTTAGTATCTTAGCTGGTCAAGGTCAACTGACTGTTGACGGAAAAAACTATCCAATCCAAAAAGGTAGCCACTTTATCCTACCAAGTGATGTTGAAGCTTGGACTCTGGAAGGGCAAGATTTAGAATTAATTGTTAGTCATCCATAAAAAATAAAGGGCCTGAGTTTACTACTCAAGTCCTTTTTGATTACATAAATTGGGCGATGAAGACCACGATGATGATGATTGGAATGATGAAACGAAGAAGGAAGAGCCAGACTTGGAACAGTAACTGTTTCCATGCTCTTTCATCGAGATGGAGTTCCTCCATTGCAAGAGCTTTCTTAAAGATGTAGCCTGTAAAAAGTGAAAGGCAGAGAGCTCCAAATGGCATGAGGAGATTGGAAACCAAGAAGTCCATAGCGTCAAAGAAGGTCTTCCCAAAGATGTGAACATCCGCCATGACACCGTAAGATAGGGCTGAAGGAATTCCAAAGACGAAGGTCAAGATTCCTAAAATGGCACTCCATTTGGCACGTTTGCTGTTGTCCTGATTGGTGATATTACCCACATTGATTTCCAGCATAACAACGGAAGAAGTGACCGTCGCAAAGAGGAAGAGCAAGAGGAAGAGGATGTAGAAAATGGTTCCAAAAGGCATCTTGTCAAAGAGTTGAGGCAAGACGATAAAGAGCAGGCTCGGTCCCCCTTCAGACTGGATATTGAAGGCTGACATGGCTGGAAAAATGGCTAGACCTGCCATGATGGATACCGAGATATTCATGGCAACGATAGAAATCCCTGATTGGACTAGATTGGTTTTCTTGTCCAAGTAAGAAGCATAGGTCAGCATGGCTGTAACCCCTAGTGAGAGGGCGAAGAAAGATTGTCCCAGAGCATAGAGGAGGCCAGCACTGGTCAGTTTTGAAAAGTCTGGTTTGAGGAAGTAAAGAACCCCTTCCATGGCATTTGGCAAACTGAGAGAACGACCGATGATGACGACAAAGATGATAAAGAGCAGAGGCATCATGACTTTCGAAGCTCTTTCAATCCCTTTTTGAACCCCACGTGATACAATAAAGATATTCAACAAGATAAAGGCAGCTTGAGCTCCTAGGGCAATGGCTGGATTTGAAATGATTGAAGTAAATAACTGAGCATAATCCCCCGTTCCACCAATTTGGAACAATTTTCCAAACTCAATGCCTAGATAAACCAGAATCCATCCCCCAATAACACTGTAGAAAGATAAGAGGATAAAGAGGGCAAAGGCACCAATCCAACCGATAAAGTTGTACTTGCTATTATTGCCTAGTTTTCCAAAGGTTTTGATAGCTGAAACACCAGCACTTCGGCCGAGGGCAAACTCAGCAAGCAGTAGAGGGAAACCGATTAGAATAGTGGAGATGAGAAAGACTAGTAAAAAGCCTCCTCCACCATTAGCAGCAGTCATGTAAGGGAATTTCCAAACGGCACCAAGTCCGATGGCTGAACCAGCAGATGCTAGAATAAAGCCCAGTTTAGAACCCCATTGCGATTTTTCAGACATAGTTAAACTCCTAAAATTAGTGTTACAAAAGAAAAAGCTACTGCTCTTGGCAACTAGCCTCATCAGTACTCAAAGTGAGCGTTTCTTTTGATTGATAGACTTGACTATCCTATCATGTTTTCTAAGGTCTGTCAAGAAAACCATTTTCATGTTATGATAAAGCAAAAAATTTCGCAAAATCGCTTGACTCTGACCTAAGGGTAGGGGTTATACTATCAATGTAAGGAGGAAATCATGTACCATATAAAAGAAGCTGCGCAGCTTTCAGGTGTCTCCGTCAAGACCCTGCACCACTATGACAAGATAGGACTCTTAGTTCCTTTAAAGTCAGAAAACGGTTATCGAATCTACAGTAAAGAAGATTTGGAACGCCTTCAGGTCATTCTTTACTATAAATATCTAGGCTTTTCTTTAGAAAAAATAGCAGAGTTGTTAAAGGAAGATAGATCAGATTTGTTGCCTCATTTGACCAGGCAGTTGGACTATTTGACTCGAGAAAGGCAACATCTGGATACCTTGATTTCAACCTTGCAAAAAACCATTCAAGAACAAAAAGGAGAAAGAGAAATGAGCATTCAAGAGAAATTCGCTGGATTTAACTACCAAGATCATCAAAAATACCACCAAGAGGCGGTAGAGAAATATGGACAAGAAGTCATGGACCAAGCGCTGGAGCGCCAGAAAGGTCACGAAGACGAGGCTACGGCTGCCTTCAACCAAGTTTTTCGAGCCTTGTCACAAAATCTTCAAGCTGGTATACCTGTAACAGCAACAGAAAACCAAGAAGAAGCTGCTAAACTCTTGCAAGCCATCCGTACTTATGGATTTGACTGCTCTATTGAGGTATTCGGTCATATCGGTAAAGGCTACGTCTACAACCCAGAATTTAAGGAAAACATTGACAAATTTGGTACTGGAACAGCCCAGTACACATCAGATGTGATTGCCCACTATGTCCAAACTCAGACAAAATAAAATCGGAGGAGTGATCTTCCGATTTTTACTAAATTCAAGCACTACTTGCTTAATAATTTTTCTACTACATTTAGTTTTCGCATGGTCAAATCTACATTAAAAAGCTTTTCAAGATAGTTGGTATGGAGTTTCTTTTGTTTTGCAGTTCTAGGGAGATAGAGGTAAAGACAATGGTTACCGATACAAATTTCTTCTTCACCGTAATCAATTTTCAATTTTTCTAAAGGGAGACTTTGAATAGATTCTTGATAAAAAATCACGTGTATACGGTCATAAAGATAGTGTTCTCCAAACGGATTTTCTTGGACAATGTTTTCAAAATCATCCTTATTCTTAATGATTATTTTGAGATTGGCTCCAATCTTTTCCTTTATTAGAGTATGAACCTGTTCTCGTATTTCTTCGAGAGCTAAGTTACTTTCAAGAATAATATTTCCACTTTGAATATAGGTTCGAACTTGTTGAAAACCGGCTTCTGTTAAGATATCTACTAGATAAGACATTTTAGGGATAGCATTTTTTCCATTAGGAGTAACTCCCCTTAACAAGATAATATGTTCCAAAGGACTTCCTTTCTTTTGGGGCTGATTTAGCCATTAAATAATTCAGATTTAGATTGGGTTTGATCCCGCCACCCAGCCAGTACAGAGGGCAGAAGTGATGTTAAACCCACCCGTGTGGGCATTGATATCCATGACTTCGCCAGCAAAGTGAAGGCCAGGTACCAGCTTACTTTCAAGGGTTTTAGGATTGATTTCCTTGAGACTGACGCCCCCTTTGGTAACAAAGGACTTGGCAAGGGACATTTTTCCGGTCACAGGGATTTTGAGTGCTTTGATAGACTGGACAAGTTGTTCGCGTTCCTTTTCAGTCAGTTGTTTGACTTTTTCTGGATAGCCTTGCACAAAAAATTCTGCCAAGCGTTCTGGAAGCAAAGTTTTTAAAGCGTTTTTCAAGGATTTTTCACGATTTTCTTCTAGGAATGCAGCCAAGTCCTTCTCAGAAAGTTGAGGCAAAACATCCAGTGAAAGAACTTCCCCACCCTTGACAAAACTAGACATACGCAGGGCAGCAGGGCCTGACAAACCAAAGTGGGTAAAGAGCAAATCGTGAGTGATGACATGCTTACCATAGCTTAGGGTCACATCGTACAGCGAAATACCCTGCAAGACCTTGTGTGGAAAATCTGTTAATAATGGACTCTCAGCTGCCTCAAGCTCGGTAATGGTGTGTTTAAAATGACGGGCAATCTCGTGACCAAACCCAGTAGAACCAGTCGAAGGATAAGATTTACCACCAGTTGTGACAATGAGTTTATCACAAGTGAAGCTTTGGTCAGCTGATTTAAGGACAAACTGGTCATCTATCTTTTTAACCGAAACAATTTCTGTTTGAGTGAGAACTTGTCCGCCTAGCTCAGTGATTTTCTTTTCCAAGGCTTCGATAATTGTTCGAGATTTGTCGCTGGCCGGAAAGACGCGGCCGTGGTCTTCGACCTTAAGTTTAACACCATTTTCTGTAAAAAAGTTAATGATATCATGGTTATCAAACTGGGAGAAGACACTGTAGAGAAAGCGCCCATTTCCAGGGATGCCAGCGAGTAGATCGTCTAGAGTTCCGTTGTTGGTTACATTGCAACGTCCCCCACCAGTCCCAGCTAATTTTTTTCCAAGTTTCCGATTTTTTTCGATGAGAAGTGTTTTCTGCCCGTAAAAGCTACTGGAAATCGTAGCCATCATGCCAGCAGGACCTCCACCGATGACAATAGTATCAAAATGTTTCATAGCTCTATTGTACCACAAAAAAACAAGAGATGAAGTCACCTCTTGTCAAGAATACAATTAATCAATTTCATATCCCATCAGCAAACCACCATCTTCTGCATAGAAACTGCAGAGACCAGATGTTGGGAGAATTTTAATATCCGCCTGTGGGAAATTTTCACGGATTCGGTCTGAAAGCTGTTGGCAACATTTCTCGTTATTGCGTTGGGCCATGACAATACGACCACCAGCATATCCTGCTTTTACTAACTCATCATAGGCAGCTTGAACTGATTTCTTTGAACCTCGTGCTTTTTGTAGCAATTCAAGGGTTCCAGTTTCACTAGCTTCTCCGACCATACGGATATTTAGAAGGCCAACGACCGTACCGATAAGCTTGCTCAAACGGCCGTTCTTCACCAAGTTATCGACTTTGGCTAGAACAAAGAGTAACTTGGTTTTTTCTTGATAGGCAGTGATGGCTTCAACTACTTCTTCAAAAGACAATCCCTGGTCAATCAAGTCATTTAACTTTTCTACGAGTAAGTCAACTTCCCCACCAGCAGACAAACTATCAATTACATGAATCTTAGTGTCAGGATGTTCTTCCAGATAAATATTCTTGGCTAGTTGAGCACTATTGTGACTGCCAGAGAGAGTACCTGTGATGGTTACTAGGAAAATGTTTTTGGCTCCTTCAAATGCTCGCAAATAGTCATCTGGACTTGGACAAGCTGATTTTGAAGCTTCTGCAGTTGCATACATGGTTTCCATCATTTGGTCAATATCAAGACTGGCATCATCAACAAAGACCTGATCAGCTACTTGAATGGTTAAGGGAACACTTACAAAGGTCGTGTCAATAGCTGGTGTCTCCAGCTGACGATAATCACAACCAGAGTCAGCAATAATCTTCCAAGTCATAGAAATTCTCCATCTTTGTCAGTTATACATTGACAAAGGTTCTGTCTTTTTTTACAATTATATCATGAAAACCCTTGAAACAAAAGCCTCATCCATCTGTTGTGACAAGTAGAAAGAAAATGTTATGTCTGAACGTAGAATCTCTGAAAAATCTCTTGAAAATCTCAGGAAATCAAACCAAGAATCTAATTTATTAACTAGAGAAGCCATCGAAACAGCCCTCTTGCAGCTCTTGGAAAAAAAGGACTTGACCAAGATTAGTGTTTCTGAATTGGTCAAACGTGCAGGCGTTTCACGGGCGGCCTTTTACCGCAATTATGGTTCCAAAGAGGAAATTTTAGAGAGCGTCTTTAAACGTAGTGTCCACAACATCATGGAACAGTTGCATCATTATGATTTAAAGACAGACCTTTATCTGGTCTGGGTTCACCTTTTCCGAGAGGCCAGAAAGGAAGCCAGAGTGATTCAACTGGCCTTGGATTACCATCTGGAAAAAATCTTTGTCCAAGCCATGCAGGAATTTTTAGAAAAATACCATGGGAAATCAAAAGGTGTCAGCTCTTATCTTCATTCCTTCTGGAGCTCGGCCATCGTCTCTGTCCTTCTAAAATGGATCAAGGATGGCATGAAGGTACCTGCTGAAAAGATAGCGGATTTAGGTTTACCATTTTTTAAAAAATAGAGAAAAAGGAGAAAAGAGATGACTGAAAAAAGACTGGCCTGGGATGAGTATTTTGCAGCCCAAGCCTTACTAATTGCCAATCGTTCCACTTGTAAACGTGCCAAAGTGGGTGCAATTCTGGTTAAGGATAATAAGGTGATTTCCACTGGTTATAATGGTTCGGTGTCAGGGACCGAGCATTGTATTGATCACGAATGTCTGGTCATCGAAGGCCACTGTGTTCGCACCCTTCACGCTGAGGTCAATGCCATTCTCCAAGGTGCAGAACGTGGTGTTCCTAAAGGTTTTACGGCCTATGTAACCCATTTTCCTTGTCTCAACTGTACAAAACAATTGCTTCAGGTCGGCTGTAAGCGCGTGGTTTATATTAACCAGTACCGAATGGACGACTACGCCCAATACCTTTATCAAGAAAAGGGAACAGAATTGACCCATCTACCACTTGAGACAGTACAGGGAGCTCTTAAAGAGGCAGATTTAATGTAAAAATTATCAAAAATAAATGGTTTAGAAAGATTTTTAAACCATTTTTTGGTATAATAAGAAGAATAAATTGAAAGAAGGAATTCCAAAAATGGGAAAAATTGAAGTTATTAATCACCCGCTGATTCAACACAAATTGTCAATCTTGCGTCGTACAGATACTTCTACAAAAGCTTTTCGTGAGCTAGTAGATGAGATTGCAATGTTGATGGGGTATGAAGTACTTCGTGATCTTCCACTAGAAGATGTGGAAATCGAAACACCAATTACAAAAACAGTTCAAAAACAATTGGCAGGTAAGAAATTGGCCATCGTTCCAATCTTGCGTGCAGGTATCGGGATGGTTGATGGTCTCTTGAGCTTGGTTCCAGCTGCTAAGGTTGGTCACATCGGTATGTATCGTGATGAAGAAACGCTTCAACCAGTTGAGTACTTGGTGAAATTGCCTGAAGATATTGACCAACGTCAAATTTTTGTGGTAGACCCAATGTTGGCAACAGGTGGCTCAGCAATCTTGGCTGTTGATTCTCTTAAAAAACGTGGGGCATCAAATATCAAATTTGTCTGCCTTGTATCAGCACCAGAAGGTGTAAAAGCTCTTCAAGAAGCTCATCCAGATGTAGAAATCTTTACAGCAGCCTTGGATGAACGCTTGAACGAACACGGTTATATCGTTCCAGGTCTTGGAGATGCTGGAGACCGCTTGTTCGGTACGAAATAAGATCGAAAAGAAGATTGACTTGGAAAAGGATTTCTAGTCGTGAAAGGAGGTTGAGTTTTTGTTTCTGTCTAATGAAAACAGAGCAAAAATTTGACCTTTTTTGACCAAGATATTATAATAGTCTTATCTTCAGTCATTTGACAAATAAAACTCAAAAGGAGAAATGAATGATTCCTGTAGTTATTGAACAAACAAGCCGTGGAGAACGTTCATACGATATTTACTCACGTCTTCTCAAAGACCGCATCATTATGCTGACAGGCCCAGTTGAAGACAACATGGCTAACTCAGTTATTGCCCAGTTACTTTTCTTGGATGCCCAAGATAGTACAAAAGATATTTACCTTTATGTTAATACACCTGGTGGTTCTGTTTCAGCTGGTTTGGCAATCGTTGATACCATGAACTTTATCAAGGCTGATGTCCAAACTATCGTTATGGGAATGGCTGCATCTATGGGGACAGTCATCGCATCAAGTGGAGCAAAAGGTAAACGTTTCATGCTTCCAAATGCTGAATACATGATTCACCAACCAATGGGTGGTACAGGTGGTGGTACACAACAAACTGATATGGCGATTGCTGCAGAACACTTGCTTAAAACTCGTAATACTTTGGAAAAAATCTTGGCTGAAAATTCAGATCAGTCAATCGAAAAAGTTCATGCAGATGCAGAACGCGATAACTGGATGAGTGCCCAAGAAACACTTGAATATGGCTTTATTGATGAAATCATGGCCAACAATTCATTGAACTAATGATGAAAGAAGGCAAACTCGACTGAGTTTGCTTTTTTTGGTATAATAGGGGGAGATTTCTTAGAAAGAGGATTTATCATGTTTGAAAAAGTCAATCGATCTGGCTTGATTATCTATCTTTACTATAATCGTGATGCCAAAAAATTGCAGGATTATGGAGATATTACCTATCATTCCAAGAAACATCGTTACTTACAACTCTATGTTCCAACTCAAGAAGTGGAGCAATTGGTCGGGCGCTTGAGCAAGGAAAAATTTATCAAAAAAGTCAGAGTTTGTCATATCCAAGAGCTGGAAACACCCTTTGTGGGCAATCTTTATCGAGAGGAAAACGTTATCATCGAAAAAGTTCAAGAAAAGTGTTGACAATTTTCTGATAATTCGGTATATTCTTAACATGCTATTTATTTAAGAAATAAGGAGACAAAAAAATGAAGAAAAAATTTGCCCTATCGTTTGTGGCGCTTGCAAGTGTAGCACTTCTTGCAGCCTGTGGAGAAGTGAAGTCTGGAGCGTCAAACGCTGCTGGTAACTCAGTAGATGAAAAGACAATCAAAATCGGATTTAACTTTGAAGAAACTGGTGCCGTAGCAGCCTACGGAACATCTGAACAAAAAGGTGCCCAACTTGCTGTTGATGAAATCAATGCCGCAGGTGGTATCGATGGAAAACAAATCGAAGTAGTCGATAAAGATAACAAGTCTGAAACAGCTGAGGCGGCTTCAGTAACAACTAACCTTGTAACCCAATCTAAAGTATCAGCAATCGTAGGACCTGCGACATCTGGTGCAACTGCAGCTGCGGTAGCGAACGCTACAAAAGCAGGTGTTCCATTGATCTCACCAAGTGCGACTCAAGATGGATTGACTAAAGGTCAAGATTACCTCTTTATCGGAACTTTCCAAGATAGCTTCCAAGGAAAAATTATCTCAAACTATGTTTCTGAAAAATTAAATGCTAAGAAAGTTGTTCTTTACACTGACAATGCCAGTGACTATGCTAAAGGGATTGCTAAATCTTTCCGCGAATCCTACAAGGGTGAAATTGTTGCAGATGAAACTTTCGTAGCAGGTGACACAGACTTCCAAGCAGCCCTTACAAAAATGAAAGGGAAAGACTTTGATGCTATCATCGTCCCTGGTTACTACACTGAAGCTGGTAAAATTGTAAACCAAGCGCGTGGCATGGGAATTGACAAACCAATCGTTGGTGGTGATGGATTCAACGGTGAAGAGTTTGTACAACAAGCAACTGCTGAAAAAGCATCAAACATCTACTTTATCTCAGGCTTCTCAACTACTGTAGAAGTTTCAGCTAAAGCAAAAGCCTTCCTTGATGCATACCGTGCTAAGTACAACGAAGAGCCTTCAACATTTGCAGCCTTGGCTTATGACTCAGTTCACCTTGTAGCAAATGCAGCAAAAGGTGCTAAAAACTCTGGTGAAATCAAGGATAACCTTGCTAAAACAAAAGACTTTGAAGGTGTAACTGGTCAAACAAGCTTCGATGCAGACCACAACACAGTCAAAACTGCTTACATGATGACCATGAACAATGGTAAGGTTGAAGCAGCAGAAGTTGTAAAACCATAATAGAAAATGTTGAAATAGGGAATGAGACTCGGACTCACTCCCTGTTTCGATGTTTAAGAACCTATCAAAAAGTGAGGGAAAACCCTCGGAATTATAAATAGAAAGAGTGAATCTTATGCTCCAACAACTAGTAAATGGTTTGATTCTAGGTAGTGTATACGCGCTTTTAGCCCTAGGGTATACCATGGTTTATGGAATTATCAAGCTCATCAACTTCGCCCACGGTGATATTTATATGATGGGAGCCTTTATCGGTTATTTCTTGATTAATTCTTTCCAAATGAATTTCTTTGTAGCGCTTATTGTAGCTATGCTAGCGACAGCTATTCTTGGTGTCGTGATTGAGTTCCTTGCTTACCGACCTTTGCGTCACTCTACGCGTATTGCTGTTTTGATTACGGCTATTGGGGTTTCTTTCCTATTGGAGTATGGGATGGTCTATCTGGTTGGTGCTAATACTCGTGCTTTCCCTCAAGCGATTCAAACAGTTCGCTATGATTTGGGACCAGTTAGCCTAACAAATGTGCAGTTAATGATTTTGGCCATTTCCTTGATTTTGATGATTTTGTTACAAGTCATTGTCCAAAAAACAAAGATGGGGAAAGCCATGCGTGCTGTATCTGTAGATAGCGATGCAGCGCAATTGATGGGGATCAATGTAAATCGTACTATCAGCTTTACCTTTGCTTTAGGTTCAGCTCTTGCGGGTGCGGCTGGTGTTCTGATTGCCCTCTATTATAACTCTCTTGAGCCTTTGATGGGGGTTACTCCAGGTCTTAAGTCTTTCGTTGCCGCAGTACTTGGTGGTATCGGAATTATTCCTGGTGCGGCTCTTGGTGGCTTTGTGATTGGTCTATTGGAAACCTTTGCGACAGCCTTTGGGATGTCAGACTTCCGTGATGCCATTGTTTATGGAATCTTGTTGTTGATCTTGATTGTCCGCCCAGCTGGTATCCTTGGTAAAAATGTGAAAGAGAAGGTGTAAACGATGAAAGAAAATTTAAAAGTTAATATTCTATGGTTACTCCTTTTGTTAGCTGGCTATGGCTTGATTAGTGTACTGGTTTCAGTCGGAGTACTCAACCTATTCTATGTACAGATTTTACAACAAATCGGAATTAATATTATTCTGGCTGTTGGTCTCAACTTAATCGTTGGTTTTTCAGGACAATTTTCACTTGGTCATGCTGGTTTCATGGCGATTGGTGCTTATGCAGCAGCTATTATTGGTTCTAAATCACCAACCTACGGTGCCTTCTTTGGAGCCATGCTGATAGGTGCTTTGCTTTCAGGGGCAGTTGCCTTGCTTGTCGGAATTCCAACCTTGCGCTTGAAGGGGGACTATCTTGCGGTAGCGACTCTTGGTGTTTCTGAAATTATCCGTATCTTTATCATCAATGGTGGAAGCCTTACAAATGGTGCGGCAGGTATCTTGGGAATTCCTAACTTTACAACTTGGCAAATGGTTTACTTCTTTGTCGTGATTACAACCATTGCAACCTTGAACTTCTTGCGTAGTCCAATTGGACGTTCAACCCTATCCGTTCGTGAGGATGAAATCGCTGCTGAGTCAGTTGGGGTTAATACGACTAAAATTAAAATCATCGCCTTTGTCTTTGGTGCCATTACTGCAAGTATTGCAGGGTCACTTCAGGCAGGATTTATCGGGTCTGTTGTACCGAAAGATTACACATTCATTAACTCAATCAACGTATTGATTATTGTTGTATTTGGTGGACTTGGTTCCATTACAGGTGCCATCGTTTCAGCTATTGTTCTTGGAATTTTGAATATGCTTCTCCAAGATGTTGCTAGCGTACGTATGATCATCTACGCTTTGGCCTTGGTCTTGGTAATGATTTTCAGACCAGGTGGACTTCTTGGAACATGGGAATTGAGCCTATCACGTTTCTTTAAAAAATCTAAGAAGGAGGAACAAAACTAATGGCATTACTTGAAGTAAAACAGTTAACCAAACATTTTGGCGGTCTAACAGCTGTTGGAGATGTGACTCTTGAATTGAACGAAGGGGAACTGGTTGGACTAATCGGTCCAAATGGAGCTGGGAAAACCACTCTTTTCAACCTCTTGACGGGTGTTTATGAACCAAGTGAGGGAACAGTTACCCTCGATGGTCACCTTTTGAATGGAAAGGCACCTTATAAGATTGCTTCTTTGGGACTTGGACGTACTTTCCAAAATATCCGTCTTTTTAAAGACTTAACCGTTTTGGACAATGTTTTGATTGCTTTTGGCAACCATCACAAACAACATGTTTTTGCTAGTTTTTTGCGCTTACCAGCTTTTTACAAGAGTGAAAAAGAATTAAAGGCTAAAGCTTTGGAATTGCTGAAAATCTTTGATTTAGATGGTGATGCAGAAACGCTTGCTAAAAATCTTGCCTACGGACAACAACGTCGTTTGGAAATTGTTCGTGCCCTTGCTACGGAACCTAAAATTCTCTTTTTAGATGAACCAGCAGCAGGTATGAACCCGCAGGAAACAGCTGAATTGACTGAGTTAATTCGTCGTATCAAAGATGAATTTAAGATTACGATCATGCTGATTGAACACGATATGAATCTGGTCATGGAAGTAACAGAACGTATCTACGTACTTGAATACGGTCGTTTGATTGCACAAGGAACTCCAGACGAAATTAAGACCAATAAACGCGTTATCGAAGCTTATCTAGGAGGTGAAGCCTAATGTCTATGTTAAAAGTTGATAATCTTTCTGTGCATTACGGTATGATCCAAGCAGTCCGTGATGTAAGCTTTGAAGTGAATGAAGGAGAGGTAGTTTCACTTATCGGTGCCAATGGTGCAGGTAAGACAACCATTCTCCGTACCTTGTCTGGTTTGGTTAGACCGAGTTCAGGAAAGATTGAATTTTTAGGTCAAGAAATCCAAAAAATGCCAGCTCAAAAAATCGTGGCAGGTGGTCTTTCACAAGTACCAGAAGGACGCCACGTCTTCCCTGGCTTGACTGTTATGGAAAATCTTGAAATGGGAGCTTTCTTAAAGAAAAATCGTGAAGAAAATCAAGCTAACTTGAAGAAGGTCTTTTCACGCTTCCCACGTCTTGAAGAACGCAAGAACCAGGACGCAGCCACTCTTTCAGGAGGGGAACAACAAATGCTTGCCATGGGACGTGCTCTTATGTCAACACCCAAACTTCTTCTTTTAGATGAACCATCAATGGGACTTGCCCCAATCTTTATCCAAGAGATTTTTGATATCATTCAAGATATCCAGAAGCAAGGAACAACTGTCCTCTTGATTGAACAAAATGCCAATAAAGCACTCGCAATCTCTGACCGAGGCTATGTGCTGGAAACAGGAAAAATCGTTCTATCAGGAACAGGAAAAGAACTCGCTTCATCAGAAGAAGTCAGAAAAGCATATCTAGGTGGCTAAACTAGTCTGGGAGACTAGTTTAGGTTGCAAATGAAGATTACGAAGTAATCTTCGCATAGTCTGGGAGACTAGTTTAGGTTGCGGATAGAGATTGCAAAGCAATCTTCATCTACATTGAAAAGTTAATTTCTAATAATTGAAAAAACCGAATGAAGCGTACCTATCCTTCATTCACAGAGCTCGATTTCAGAGCTCTTTTTGCTAGCTTATTCATACTTTTCTGAATTTTGAAAAAGAAATGTAAGCGTTTGATAGATTTACAAAAAGATTGTATAATAGGGATAAGAATAGAAAAGGAGAAGTCTCATGGCAGTTAAAGATTTTATGACCCGCAAGGTAGTTTATATTAGTCCAGATACAACAGTATCTCATGCAGCAGATTTGATGAGAGAGCAAGGGTTGCACCGCTTGCCTGTTATCGAAAATGATCAATTAGTTGGTTTGGTGACTGAGGGAACCATTGCCCAAGCAAGTCCATCAAAAGCAACCAGTCTTTCTATCTATGAGATGAATTATCTTCTGAATAAGACAAAAGTAAAAGATGTCATGATTCGCGATGTTGTCACTGTCTCAGGCTATGCGAGTCTAGAAGATGCAACTTATCTGATGTTGAAAAACAAGATTGGTATTCTTCCTGTCGTAGATAACCATCAAGTCTATGGGGTTATTACGGACCGTGACGTTTTCCAAGCCTTTCTCGAAATTGCTGGTTATGGAGAAGAAGGAATTCGTGTGCGCTTTGTTACAGAAGATGAAGTTGGTGTCCTTGGTAAGATTGTTTCTCTAATCGTTGAAGAAAATTTGAATATCTCGCATACAGTCAATATTCCGCGTAAAGATGGTAAGGTGATTATCGAAGTGCAAATCGATGGATCAATTGATTTACCAGCCTTGAAAGAAAAATTTGAAGCAAATGGTATTCAAGTGGAAGAAATCACTCGTACTTCAGCAAAAGTCTTGTAAGAAGGGAAGCCGAAAGGCTTCTTTTTTCATAAAAAGGGACTAGAGCAAAAGATGGAAAGAAATGATAAAATATGCTATAATGAAATGATGTAAAAAAGGAGTATTTATGGACATTTCAGTAATCCGTCAAAAAATTGACGCAAATCGTGAAAAATTAGCTTCTTTCAGGGGGTCTCTTTGACCTAGAAGGTCTAGAGGAAGAGATTGCCATCTTGGAAAACAAGATGACAGAACCTGATTTTTGGAACGATAATATCGCGGCCCAAAAAACGTCGCAAGAATTAAATGAATTAAAAAACACCTATAACACCTTCCATAAGATGAAAGAGTTGCAGGATGAAGTCGAAATTTTATTGGACTTTTTAGCAGAAGACGAGTCAGTGCATGAGGAACTGGTCGAACAGTTATCAGAACTTGATAAGATGATGACCAGCTACGAGATGACTCTACTCTTGTCAGAACCTTATGACCACAACAATGCCATCTTGGAAATCCATCCAGGTTCTGGTGGTACTGAGGCGCAGGACTGGGGTGATATGCTGCTTCGTATGTATACTCGTTATGGCAATGCTAAAGGCTTTAAAGTGGAAGTATTGGATTACCAAGCAGGAGATGAAGCTGGTATCAAGTCAGTAACTTTATCATTTGAAGGGCCTAATGCCTATGGCCTTCTCAAGTCAGAAATGGGTGTGCACCGTTTGGTGCGAATTTCGCCGTTCGACTCTGCCAAACGTCGCCATACCTCTTTCACATCTGTAGAAGTGATGCCAGAATTGGATGATACTATTGAAGTGGAAATCCGTGAAGATGATATCAAGATGGATACCTTCCGTTCAGGTGGTGCCGGTGGACAAAACGTCAATAAGGTTTCAACAGGTGTGCGTTTGACCCACATTCCAACTGGAATTGTTGTCCAATCAACAGTGGATCGTACCCAGTATGGAAATAGAGATCGAGCTATGAAGATGTTGCAGGCTAAGCTCTATCAAATGGAGCAAGAAAAGAAAGCTGCGGAAGTTGATTCCCTCAAAGGTGAGAAAAAGGAAATCACATGGGGAAGCCAAATCCGTTCTTATGTTTTCACACCTTATACTATGGTAAAAGATCACCGAACTAGCTTTGAGGTTGCTCAGGTAGATAAGGTTATGGATGGGGACCTAGATGGTTTTATCGATGCCTATCTCAAGTGGCGAATTAGCTAATATAGAAAGGAAGTCACATGTCAATCATTGAAATGAGAGATGTCGTCAAAAAATACGACAACGGAACGACTGCCCTACGCGGTGTTTCGGTCAGTGTTCAACCAGGGGAATTTGCTTACATCGTAGGACCTTCAGGAGCAGGGAAGTCAACCTTCATTCGTTCTCTGTATCGTGAAGTAAAAATCGATAAAGGAAGTCTATCAGTTGCTGGTTTTAATCTGGTTAAAATTAAAAAGAAAGATGTCCCGCTTCTACGTCGTAGTGTTGGGGTTGTCTTCCAGGATTATAAACTGTTGCCAAAGAAAACGGTCTATGAAAATATTGCTTACGCTATGGAAGTAATCGGGGAAAATCGCCGTAATATCAAAAAACGAGTGATGGAAGTTTTGGATTTGGTTGGATTGAAGCACAAGGTTCGTTCTTTCCCAAATGAGCTCTCAGGTGGAGAGCAACAGCGGATTGCGATTGCACGTGCCATTGTAAATAATCCCAAAGTATTGATAGCCGATGAACCAACAGGAAACCTGGACCCTGATAATTCATGGGAAATTATGAATCTTTTGGAACGGATTAACCTACAAGGGACAACTATTTTGATGGCGACTCATAATAGCCAGATTGTAAATACCTTGCGCCACCGTGTCATTGCCATTGAAAATGGCCGTGTCGTTCGTGACGAATCAAAAGGAGAGTATGGATACGATGATTAGTAGATTTTTTCGCCATTTATTTGAATCACTAAAAAGTTTGAAACGAAATGGTTGGATGACAGTGGCTGCTGTCAGCTCAGTCATGATTACTTTGACCTTGGTTGCCATATTTGCTTCTGTTATTTTCAATACAGCGAAACTAGCTACAGATATTGAAAATAATGTCCGAGTAATGGTATACATTCGCAAGGATGTAGCTGATAATAGCGAGACTATTGAAAAAGAAGGTCAAACTGTTACAAATAATGACTACCACAAGGTATACAATGCTTTGAAGGGGATGTCTACTGTTAAGAGTGTTACTTTTTCAAGTAAAGAAGAACAATATGAAAAATTAACCGAGACAATGGGTGACAACTGGAAAATCTTTGAAGGAGATGCCAACCCGCTCTATGATGCCTATATCGTTGATACCAATACGCCAAGTGATGTAAAAACTGTAGCCGAGGATGCTAAAAAAATTGAAGGTGTGTCTGAGGTTCAGGATGGTGGTGCCAATACAGAACGCCTATTCCAACTAGCATCATTTATCCGTGTTTGGGGACTAGTTATTGCAGGACTTTTGATTTTCATTGCAGTTTTCTTGATTTCTAATACCATTCGTATTACCATTATTTCTCGCAGTCGCGAAATTCAAATCATGCGCTTGGTTGGTGCTAAGAACAGTTATATCCGTGGACCTTTCTTACTTGAAGGTGCCTTCATTGGTTTACTTGGAGCAACTGCGCCATCAGTGTTGGTCTTTATTGTTTATCGAATGGTTTACCAATCTGTCAATAAGTCGTTGGTCGGACAAAATCTTTCTATGATCGCGCCAGAGGTATTTACTCCTCTGATGATTGCCCTATTATTTGTGATTGGAATTTTCATTGGTTCACTGGGATCAGGAATTTCCATGCGCCGATTCTTGAAGATTTAGATAAAATAGCTGCTTTTATGAGGAGATTAAATGATCTCCTTTTTTGCTACAAAAATTTTAGAAAAAAGTGTAATTTTTTTTTGTAAAAGCCTTTACAAAAAAAATTAAAGTGGTATAATTAAATCATAAAAGGTGCAAACGTTTTCGTAAAACGTTTGCCTAAATAAAAATAAAGGAGATTTGAATGATGAAAGATACATTCAAAAACGTCTTGTCTTTCGAATTTTGGCAAAAATTCGGTAAGGCTTTGATGGTGGTTATCGCGGTTATGCCGGCTGCTGGTTTGATGATTTCAATCGGTAAGTCTATCGTGATGATTAACCCAACCTTTGCACCACTCGTTATTACTGGTGGTGTACTAGAGCAAATCGGTTGGGGGGTTATCGTTAACCTTCATATCTTGTTCGCCCTCGCTATTGGAGGAAGCTGGGCTAAAGAACGTGCTGGTGGTGCTTTCGCCGCTGGTCTTGCCTTCATCTTGATTAACCGTATCACTGGTACAATCTTTGGTGTATCAGGCGATATGTTGAAAAATCCAGATGCTATGGTTTCAACACTATTGGGTGGGCAAATCAAAGTTGCTGATTACTTCATTAGTGTTATGGAAGCCCCAGCATTGAACATGGGTGTCTTCGTAGGGATTATTTCTGGTTTTATTGGAGCAACTGCTTACAATAAATACTATAACTTCCGTAAGCTTCCTGATGCACTTTCATTCTTTAACGGAAAACGTTTTGTACCGTTTGTAGTTATTCTTCGTTCAATAATTGCTGCAATTGTACTTTCAGCTTTCTGGCCACTTGTGCAAACTGGTATCAATAGCTTTGGTATCTGGATTGCTAACTCACAAGAAACTGCTCCAATCCTTGCACCATTCTTGTATGGTACATTGGAACGTTTGCTCTTGCCATTTGGTCTTCACCACATGTTGACTATCCCAATGAACTACACAGCTCTTGGTGGTACTTATGAGGTCTTAACTGGTGCAGCAAAAGGTAGCCAAGTATTTGGTCAAGATCCACTTTGGCTTGCATGGGTAACAGACCTTGTAAACCTTAAAGGTACTGATGCTAGTCAATACCAACACTTGTTAGATACTGTTCACCCAGCTCGTTTCAAAGTTGGACAAATGATTGGTTCATTCGGTATCTTGATGGGTGTGGTTGTGGCTATCTACCGTAATGTTGATGCTGACAAGAAACACAAATACAAAGGTATGATGATTGCGACAGCTCTTGCAACATTCTTGACAGGGGTTACTGAACCAATCGAATACATGTTCATGTTCGTCGCAACACCTATGTATCTTGTTTACTCACTTGTTCAAGGTGCTGCCTTCGCTATGGCTGACGTTGTAAACCTACGTATGCACTCATTCGGTTCAATCGAGTTCTTGACTCGTACACCTATTGCGATTAGTGCTGGTATCGGTATGGATATCGTTAACTTCGTTTGGGTAACTGTTCTCTTTGCTGTAATCATGTACTTTATCGCAAACTTCATGATTCAAAAATTCAACTACGCAACTCCAGGGCGTAACGGAAACTACGAAACTGCTGAAGGTTCAGAAGAATCTAGCAGTGAAGTGAAAGTTGCAGCAGGTTCTCAAGCTGTAAACATTATTAACCTTCTTGGTGGACGTGCAAACATCGTTGATGTTGACGCATGTATGACTCGTCTTCGTGTAACTGTTAAAGATGCAGATAAAGTAGGAAATGCAGAGCAATGGAAAGCAGAAGGAGCTATGGGTCTTGTCATGAAAGGACAAGGGGTTCAAGCTATCTACGGACCAAAAGCTGACGTATTGAAATCTGATATCCAAGATATCCTTGATTCAGGTGAAATCATTCCTGAAACTCTTCCAAGCCAAATGACTGAAGCACAACAAAACACTGTTCACTTCAAAGGTCTTACTGAGGAAGTTTACTCAGTAGCAGACGGTCAAGTTGTTGCTTTGGAACAAGTAAAAGATCCAGTATTTGCTCAAAAAATGATGGGTGATGGATTTGCAGTAGAACCTGCAAATGGAAACATTGTATCTCCAGTTTCAGGTACTGTATCAAGCATCTTCCCAACAAAACATGCTCTTGGTATTGTGACTGAAGCAGGTCTTGAAGTATTGGTTCACATTGGTTTGGACACAGTAAGTCTTGAAGGTAAACCATTTACAGTTCATGTTGCTGAAGGACAAAAAGTTGCAGCAGGTGACTTACTTGTTACTGCTGACTTGGATGCTATCCGTGCAGCAGGACGTGAAACTTCAACAGTAGTTGTCTTCACAAATGGTGATGCAATTAAATCAGTTAAATTAGAAAAAACAGGTTCTCTTGCAGCTAAAACAGCAGTTGCTAAAGTAGAATTGTAATATACTTGAGGTTGGAAGCTGTATTCCAACCTCTTATTTTGGGAGAAAAGAATGAAATTTTTAACACTCAATACTCACAGTTGGATGGAAAAAGAAGCTGAGGAAAAATTCCAGATTTTGCTTGAGGATATTCTTGAAAAGGACTATGATTTGATTTGTTTCCAAGAAATCAATCAGGAGATCACATCTCCAGAGGTGAAGGTCAATGATCTTTATCAATCTTTGCCAGCAGCTGAGCCTATTCACCAAGATCACTATGTTAGACTTTTGGTTGAAAAGTTGTCTGAGCAAGGGAAAAATTACTACTGGACTTGGGCCTATAACCATATCGGTTATGATCGCTACCACGAAGGTGTGGCTATCTTGTCTAAAACACCTATTGAAGCCAGAGAAATTTTGGTTTCAGATGTGGATGATCCAACAGACTATCATACTCGCCGTGTTGCCTTGGCTGAAACTGTAGTTGATGGTAAGGAGCTAGCAGTTGCCAGTGTTCATCTCTCTTGGTGGGATAAAGGTTTCCAAGAAGAATGGGCACGATTTGAGGCTGTCTTGAAAGAATTGAACAAGCCGCTTTTGCTAGCTGGAGATTTCAACAATCCGGCTGGACAGGAAGGCTACCAAGCTATTTTAGCTAGTCCATTAGGCTTACAAGATGCATTTGAAGTTGCTCAAGAGAAAAGTGGTAGTTATACTGTTCCACCAGAAATAGATGGATGGAAAGGGAACACTGAACCCCTTCGAATCGATTATGTCTTTACTACCAAAGAGTTAGCGGTGGAAAATTTACATGTCGTATTTGATGGTAACAATAGTCCGCAAGTCAGTGATCACTATGGCTTGAATGCTATGTTAAACTGGAAATAATAACTGAAAAGAGGTTGGAGCTATAAAATTCCAGCCTTTTTTACTAGAGAAGCTACTGGAAATAGCCTAATACTCTTCGAAAATCAAATTCAAACCACGTCAGCTTCACCTTGCCGTACTCAAGTACAGCCTGCGGCTAGCTTCCTAGTTTGCTCTTTGATTTTCATTGAGTATAAATAAGTGAGGCTACTGAAATGGAATAAAATATGGTATAATTGGTAAGATAGATAGAATCGAGGATATTATGTCATTTACGAAATTTCAATTTAAAAACTATATTAGAGAAGCCCTGCAGGAGTTGAAATTTACAACTCCAACAGAGGTACAAGATAAGTTGATTCCCATTGTCCTGTCAGGCCGAGATTTGGTTGGAGAATCAAAAACAGGTTCGGGTAAGACTCACACTTTCCTATTGCCGATTTTCCAGCAATTAGATGAAGCCAGCGATAGTGTTCAAGCAGTCATTACTGCACCGAGTCGTGAATTAGCTACTCAAATTTACCAAGCAGCTCGTCAGATTGCAGCCCACTCAGAAGTGGAAGTTCGTGTGGTTAATTATGTGGGGGGGACAGATAAGGCTCGCCAGATTGAGAAATTGGCAAGTAAGCAGCCTCATATTGTTATCGGAACGCCTGGCCGTATTTATGACTTAGTTAAGTCTGGTGACCTAGCTATTCACAAGGCTAAGACCTTTGTGGTCGATGAGGCAGATATGACCTTGGATATGGGATTCTTGGAAACTGTTGATAAGATTGCTGGCAGTCTTCCAAAGGACCTGCAATTCATGGTCTTCTCAGCGACTATTCCACAAAAGTTGCAACCATTCTTGAAAAAATACTTGTCAAATCCTGTCATGGAGAAAATCAAGACCAAAACGGTCATTTCTGATACCATTGATAATTGGTTGATTTCTACTAAGGGACGTGACAAGAATGCTCAAATTTATCAATTGACTCAGTTGATGCAGCCTTATTTGGCAATGATTTTTGTCAACACTAAGACACGTGCTGATGAATTACATTCATATCTGACTGCTCAAGGATTGAAGGTAGCGAAGATTCATGGAGATATTGCTCCTCGTGAGCGCAAGCGAATCATGAATCAGGTGAAAAATCTGGATTTTGAGTACATTGTCGCAACAGACTTGGCGGCGCGTGGGATTGACATTGAAGGTGTTAGCCATGTCATCAATGATGCCATTCCGCAAGACTTATCTTTCTTTGTGCACCGTGTTGGTCGTACTGGACGCAATGGCCTAGCTGGTACAGCTATTACCCTTTATCAGCCAAGCGATGACTCGGATATCCGTGAGTTGGAGAAATTGGGAATCAAGTTTACTCCTAAGATGGTCAAAGACGGGGAATTTCAAGATACCTATGACCGTGATCGTCGTGCAAACCGTGAGAAAAAACAAGATAAGCTTGATATTGAAATGATTGGTCTGGTTAAAAAGAAAAAGAAAAAAGTCAAACCGGGTTATAAGAAGAAAATTCAATGGGCGGTTGATGAAAAGCGCCGTAAAACCAAGCGTGCTGAAAATCGCGCTCGCGGTCGTGCAGAGCGTAAAGCTAAACGCCAAACATTTTAATAGTAATTGTTGGAGTGCTGAGCTCCAACTTTTTGATTTATGAGAACGAACTATCTAAACCGAAACACTACATTAAAGACTGCAAATTGTGTTTAAAAATGGTATAATGATAAAGTTATATAGTCCCGATAAGATGGTAGGTACTTCTATTTTTTCTTGCGAGTCGCAACTCGCAAAGAATGACGGCTCCAAAGTAGTCGCTCGTCATTCTACGGTTGCCGCTATAATGCGGTCACCCTATGCGCCTTACTAGTTTCAGAAATAAAAAAGTATTGTTTTTATTTCTTTCGCGTCGCAACTCGTAGATGATAGGGATTTCTATCAGTACTTTGTAACTCTATAACACTATTTTTAAGGGGGGACATTTTTATGTCAGAACGTAAATTATTCACGTCTGAATCTGTATCTGAGGGGCATCCAGATAAGATTGCAGACCAAATTTCAGATGCGATTTTGGATGCTATTTTAGCCAAAGATCCAGAGGCGCACGTTGCTGCTGAGACAGCTGTTTATACTGGTTCTGTCCATGTTTTTGGTGAAATTTCGACAAATGCCTATGTGGACATTAACCGTGTGGTTCGTGATACCATTGCAGAGATTGGCTATACCAATACAGAGTATGGATTTTCTGCAGAGACGGTGGGAGTCCATCCGTCACTTGTTGAGCAGTCACCGGATATCGCCCAAGGGGTTAATGAAGCCTTAGAAGTTCGTGGAAATGCAGACCAAGATCCGCTGGACTTAATTGGTGCTGGAGACCAAGGTCTCATGTTTGGATTTGCAGTGGATGAAACAGAAGAGCTCATGCCATTGCCAATCTCACTCAGTCATAAATTGGTTCGTCGTCTGGCAGAACTTCGCAAGTCTGGGGAAATCAGCTATCTTCGCCCAGATGCTAAATCACAAGTTACAGTTGAGTATGATGAAAATGACCGTCCAGTACGTGTGGACACAGTCGTTATTTCAACTCAGCACGATCCAGAAGTCAGCAACGAACAAATTCACAATGATGTCATTAGCAAGGTTATCAAAGAGGTTATTCCAGCCTCGTACTTGGATGAGCAAACAAAATTCTTTATCAATCCAACTGGTCGCTTTGTAATCGGTGGACCTCAAGGAGACTCAGGCTTGACTGGTCGTAAGATTATCGTGGATACCTATGGTGGCTACTCTCGTCACGGTGGTGGTGCCTTCTCTGGTAAGGATGCGACTAAGGTGGACCGTTCTGCGTCATATGCAGCTCGTTATATTGCAAAGAATATCGTTGCAGCAGGTCTTGCTAAGAAAGCAGAAGTGCAATTGGCTTACGCTATCGGTGTTGCCCAGCCTGTTTCTGTCCGTATCGATACCTTTGGTACAGGAACAGTAGCTGAAAGTAAGCTTGAAAAAGCGGCTCGTCAAATCTTTGACCTTCGTCCTGCAGGAATTATTCAAATGTTGGATCTTAAACGACCAATCTACCGTCAAACAGCGGCTTATGGACACATGGGACGTACAGATATTGACCTTCCATGGGAACGTTTGGACAAGGTAGGTGCTTTGAAAGAAGCAGTCAAATAAGATTTTAAGAGGGGGTTGCCCCTCTTTTTTAATATACTATTTCCTCCAAAATCATTGAAATTATAGCTTGAATTTGATATGATGGTCTTATGGATAAAAGTAGAGCAAAGCGTGAGAATCACGATAAGATAAGAATGAGTCTAATAGCCCTAGTAGCTATCTTCTCAGTAAGTATTTGTGTCCTTGGTTCAATAATTGGATACAAAATATACACAAAACAAAGTTTTGAGCAAAAGATTGAATCGCTCAAAAAAGAGAAAGATGATCAATTGAGTGAGGGAAATCAGAAGGAGCATTTTCGTAAGGGACAAGCCGAAGTGATTGCCTATTATCCTCTCCAAGGGGAGCAAGTGATTTCGTCTATAAAGGGAATCATGACACAGGATATTAAAGACAATCTAGAGGACAAGGAAAATCTGGTTTTTTATTATACGGAGAAACAGGATTCGACTTTAAAAGGGATTGTCAACCGAAGTGTGATGAAACAAGTCTATGATTTAACTTCGTCAAAAGTTGAAGAGACTGAAAAAACTAGTCTGGCAAAAGTACATTTGACAGAAGATGGTAAACCTTTTACACTTGATCAATTATTTTCAGATCCTAGTAAAGCCAAAGAGCAGTTGTTAAAAGAAATCACCTCTTTCTTACAGGATAGGAAATTGGAGCAAGAAAAGATTGATCAGATTGTTAAAGGTTTCTCTGACCAAGACTTGTCTGCATGGAATTTTGATTATAAGGATAGTCAGATTATCCTTTATCCCAGTCAGGCAGTGGAAAATCTAGATGAGATTGCCTTGCCAGTATCTAGTTTCTTTGAAGTTGTTCAGTCCTCTTATTTATTAGATAAGGATGTAGAGCTATATAAGGCTTATTATGAAAAGAAAAATCGTAAAGTAGTAGCCTTGACTTTTGATGATGGACCAAACCCTGCAACGACAAATCAAGCATTAGATACTCTTTCTAAGTATGGTATCAAGGCAACTTTCTTTGTTTTAGGTAAGAATGTTTCTGGCAATGAGGAGATTTTGAAACGCATGAAAGCAGATGGTCATGTCATTGGAAACCATAGTTGGAGCCATCCAGTGCTTTCAAAACTTTCGCTTGATGACGCTAAAAAACAAATAACTGATACTGAGGATGTGCTAACTAAAGTGCTGGGTTCTAGCTCTAAACTTATGCGTCCCCCTTATGGAGCCATTACAGACGACATTCGCAATAGCCTCGATTTGAGTTTTATTATGTGGGATGTGGATAGTTTGGATTGGAAGAGTAAGAATGAAGCAGCGGTTTTGACAGAAATTCAGCGTGAAGTCAAGAATGGTTCTATTATTCTTATGCATGATATCCATGCTGAGACGGTAAATGCTCTACCGAAGGTTATTGACTACTTGAAAGGGCAAGGTTATGACTTTGTAACAATTCCAGATTTGTTAGATTCTCGTCTTAAAGCTCATCAGCTCTACTATAACCGTGACCAATAATACACAAAATCTAAAGAGATAAGTTTTCTTTGAAAATTTGGCTCTTTGGATTTTCTTCTCATAGAAAGGAAAAATAATGAAATCTTATGCTTTAAATAATGGCGTTCCAATTCCAGTTCTAGGATTTGGAACCTGGAAAGCTGAAAATGGGGAGATTGCCTACCAAGCTGTCCTAGAGGCTTTAAAGGCAGGCTATCGCCATATCGATACGGCAGCCATTTATAAAAATGAAGAAAGCGTTGGTCGTGCTATTCAAGATAGTGGCGTTCCGCGTGAGGAAATTTTTATAACTAGCAAACTCTGGAATAGAAATCACAACTATGAGCAAGCTCGTCAGGCTTTTGAAGAGTCTTTAGAGAAGCTGGGCTTGGAATATTTGGATTTGTATTTGATTCATTGGCCAAATCCAAAACCACTTAGAGAAAATAACCGCTGGAAAATCCGAAATTCAGAAGTTTGGAGAGCTATGGAAGACCTCTATCAAGAGGGCAAAATCCGTACTATTGGAGTTAGTAATTTCCTTCCCCATCATTTGGATGCCTTGCTTGAAACAGCAACTATCGTTCCAGCAGTCAATCAAGTCCGTTTGGCTCCAGGTGTGTATCAAGAGGAAGTCGTAGATTACTGTAGAGAAAAAGGAATCTTATTGGAAGCTTGGGGCCCTTTTGGTCAGGGAGAACTATTTGATAGTAAGGAAGTCCAAGAAATCGCAGCAAATCATGGAAAGTCTGTTGCTCAGATAGCCTTGGCCTGGAGCTTGGCAGAAGGATTTTTACCACTTCCGAAATCTGTTACAGCGTCTCGTATTCAGGCTAATCTTGATTGTTTCGGAATTGAGCTGAGCCACGAGGAGAGAGAAACTTTAAAAACAATTGCTGTTCAGTCTGGTGCTCCACGAGTTGATGATATGGATTTCTAGAAAATCATAAAAAGAATTGTACATTGCTCTAATTTTTGATATAATAGTCATCAGGAAAGAAAGTCTTATGGCGTTCTTCAAGCGAGCTTGGGATAGTGGGAGCCAAGTAGGGCAAAATAAAGAACTGGCGCTTTCTGTAGTATTTTCAAAAACAATGAAGTAATAAATTAGGGTGGAACCGCGTTTCTGACGCCCCTAGTCGCAAGACTTGGGTGTTGAAATTCGGTTCTTTTTGAATTCGTCTAATGCCTAAGTAGAAAGGAGCATAATGCTTAAAGGATCTTGTTTATGTAAAGCAGTGACCTACACTTTAGATGAGGAATTATCGGAATTAGTTTTTTGTCATTGCTCATTTTGTCGGAAAGCAACTGCGTCTGCCTATACAGTGAATGCTAAAGTCAGCAGTGAAAAGCTAGTATTGCATGGAAAAGAAAAGCTTGTTTCCTATAGTTCTTCTCCAGGAAAACAGCGTTATTACTGCCAGAACTGTCATAGTCAAATTTTCACTGTTCAAGAAAATATACCAGAAGTCTGTGCTTTGAAATTAGGTACAATAGATGAATGCAATCAGAATTTACAAACTGTTCCCAAACGTCATATTTTTCAGGATCCAGCCTTTTCTTGGTTGCTTGAAAAATAAATCTAAGAAGATAATATAAATTAAAGGAGTATTCAATGTCTAAGAAATTAACATTTCAAGAAATTATTTTGACTTTGCAACAATTTTGGAATGACCAAGGTTGTATGCTTATGCAGGCTTATGATAATGAAAAAGGTGCGGGAACAATGAGTCCTTATACTTTCCTTCGTGCTATCGGACCTGAGCCATGGAATGCGGCTTATGTAGAGCCATCACGTCGTCCTGCTGACGGTCGTTACGGGGAAAACCCTAACCGTCTCTACCAACACCACCAATTCCAAGTGGTCATGAAGCCTTCTCCATCAAACATCCAAGAACTTTACCTTGAGTCTTTGGAAAAATTGGGAATCAATCCTTTGGAACACGATATTCGTTTTGTTGAGGACAACTGGGAAAACCCATCAACTGGTTCAGCTGGTCTTGGTTGGGAAGTTTGGCTTGACGGTATGGAAATCACTCAGTTCACTTATTTCCAACAAGTTGGTGGATTGGCAACTGGCCCTGTGACTGCGGAAGTTACCTATGGTTTGGAGCGTTTGGCTTCTTACATCCAAGAAGTAGATTCTGTCTATGATATCGAATGGGCTGATGGTGTAAAATACGGAGAAATCTTCATCCAGCCTGAGTACGAGCATTCAAAATATTCATTTGAAATTTCGGATCAAGAAATGTTGCTTGAAAACTTTGATAAGTTTGAAAAAGAAGCTGGTCGTGCCTTGGAAGAAGGATTGGTGCACCCTGCCTATGACTATGTTCTCAAATGTTCACACACCTTTAACCTGCTTGATGCGCGTGGTGCCGTATCTGTAACAGAGCGTGCAGGCTATATTGCCCGTATCCGTAACTTGGCCCGTGTCGTAGCTAAAACCTTTGTCGCAGAACGAAAACGCCTAGGCTACCCACTTTTAGATGAAGCAACACGAGCTAAACTCTTAGCAGAAGACGCAGAATAAAGAGAGTGACAAATTACGAAAATGGGTGAACAGAGTGAGCCCTGAGCCAGTTGCCGCAGTGATGAAGGTATCCTTAGTGAAGCTAAGGATACTAGGCAAAATTGGAGACTTTTGGCTCCAATTTTAGCAATGAAACAACGAAGTTGGTTGCTTGCGTGCCAATCACATAAGGCAAGCTGGAAAATAAAAAGATACTTTTCGGAGAAAAAACATGACAAAAAACTTATTAGTAGAACTCGGTCTTGAAGAATTACCAGCCTATGTTGTCACACCAAGTGAAAAACAACTAGGCGAAAAAATGGCAGCCTTCCTCAAGGAAAACCGCCTGTCTTTTGAAGCTGTTCAAACCTTCTCAACACCACGTCGTTTGGCTGTTCGTGTAACTGGTCTTGCAGACAAACAGTCTGATTTGACAGAAGATTTTAAGGGGCCAGCAAAGAAAATTGCCTTGGATAGTGATGGAAACTTCACCAAAGCAGCTCAAGGATTTGTCCGTGGAAAAGGCTTGACGGTTGAAGATATCGAATTCCGTGAAATCAAGGGTGAAGAATATGTCTATGTTACCAAGGAAGAAATTGGTCAAGCAGTTGAAGCCATTGTTCCTGGTGTTGTAGATGTCTTGAAGTCCTTGACTTTCCCTGTCAGCATGCACTGGGCTAACAACACCTTTGAATATATCCGCCCTGTTCACACTTTAACTGTTCTTTTAGATGAAGAAGAGTTTGATTTGGATTTTCTTGATATCAAGGGAGATCGTGTCAGCCGTGGTCATCGTTTCTTGGGACAAGAAACTAAGATTCAGTCAGCCTTGAGCTATGAAGAAGACCTTCGTCGTCAGTTTGTAATCGCAGATCCACGTGAACGTGAGCAAATGATTGTTGACCAAATCAAGGCAATCGAAGCTGAGCATGGTGTACGCATCGAGATTGATGATGACTTACTTAATGAAGTCTTGAACTTGGTTGAATACCCAACTGCCTTTATGGGAAGTTTTGATGCCAAATACCTTGAAGTTCCAGAAGAAGTTTTGGTGACTTCAATGAAAGAACACCAACGTTACTTTGTTGTTCGTGATCAAGACGGTAAACTATTGCCAAACTTTATTTCTGTCCGTAACGGAAATGCAGAGTATTTGGAAAATGTCATTAAAGGAAATGAAAAAGTCTTGGTAGCTCGCTTAGAAGACGGTGAATTCTTCTGGCGTGAAGACCAAAAATTGGTGATTTCAGATCTTGTTGAAAAATTAAACAATGTGACTTTCCATGAGAAGATTGGTTCCCTTCGTGAACACATGATTCGTACGGGTCAGATTGCTATTCTCTTGGCAGAAAAAGCAGGCTTGTCAGCGGATGAAACGATTGACCTAGCCCGTGCAGCAGCCATTTACAAGTTTGACTTGTTGACTGGGATGGTTGGTGAATTTGACGAGCTCCAAGGAATTATGGGTGAAAAATATGCCCTTCTTGCTGGGGAAACTCCAGCGGTAGCAGCTGCTATTCGTGAACACTACATGCCTACATCAGCTGAAGGAGAACTTCCAGAGAGCAAGGTCGGTGCAGTGCTAGCCATTGCAGACAAATTGGATACGATTTTGAGTTTCTTCTCAGTAGGTTTGATCCCATCAGGTTCTAATGACCCTTATGCCCTTCGTCGTGCGACCCAAGGTGTGGTTCGTATCTTGGATGCCTTTGGTTGGCATATTGCTATGGATGAGTTGATTGATAGCCTTTATGCTTTGAATTTCGATAGTTTGACTTATGAAAATAAGGCAGAAGTGATGGACTTTATCAAAGCTCGTGTTGATAAGATGATGGGATCTACTCCAAAAGATATCAAGGAAGCCGTTCTTGCAGGTTCAAACTTTGTTGTGGCGGATATGTTGGAAGCAGCAAGTGCTCTCGTAGAAGCAAGCGAGAAAGAAGACTTTAAACCATCTGTTGAATCACTTTCTCGTGCCTTTAACTTGGCTGAGAAGGCAGAAGGAGTTGCTACAGTTGATTCAGCTCTCTTTGAGAATGAAGAAGAGAAAGCCTTGGCAGAAGTAGTAGAATCACTCGTTTTGTCAGGGACTGCCAGTCAGCAATTGAAACAGCTCTTTGCGCTTAGCCCAGTCATTGATGCTTTCTTTGAAAATACTATGGTTATGGCTGAAAATGAAGCAGTCCGTCAAAATCGTTTGGCAATCTTGTCTCATTTAACTCAAAAAGCAGCTAAGCTTGCTCGTTTTAACCAAATTAACACTAAATAAAATTTGATAAACGGACTTTATCTTATCACAAAGGAGAGAAACATGGATCCTAAAAAAATTGATCGTATTAACGAGCTTGCCAAAAAGAAAAAAATAGAAGGCTTGACCTCAGAAGAAAAAGTAGAACAAGCCAAACTACGTGAGGAGTACATCGAAGGTTATCGTCGCACTGTTCGTCACCACATTGAGGGAATCAAAATTGTTGACGAAGAAGGAAACGATGTTACACCAGAGAAACTACGTCAAGTCCAACGTGAAAAAGGCTTACATGGTCGTAGTCTCGATGACCCAAATTCATAATAAATATTCTTTCTTTTAATAAGGATAGATAAAATAATAACCAAAAGACTAGCAGTTTTTGTCTGCTAGTCTTTTTTCGCTAAAAAAGGAACCAATATGGTTCCCAAAACTATCATTAGTTACTTGCTCCAGATGTAGCGTCTGCGCCACCACCGTGGCCTCCAGCATCACCTGAATCAGAAGCTCCAGATGTGGCATCTGCGCCACCGTGGCCTCCGGCAGGAGCTGCAGCATTTCCACCAACTAGACGTTGACCAGTTGTATTGAGGTACCAGTCAAGCCATGGTTGGAAATTGAAGATAATCTCATTGATTCCAGCATATGAACCATCTGGGTAATACATTGCTTGGTAATTATGGGTATTAATAACGCCTTCAGGTGTTCCTGGCACAATTGTACGGACATATTCTTGATCCCCGTTACGCAATACGCCGACAACCCATTCAACGTTCTTCATTCTAGAATCTGGCAATGTACCGTGTACTGTTCCTAATCTATTTCCTGATTGAGCACGGACACGTTTACCAAACATTGTATCTGGGTCTTGGTGTGCGTTATTAAAGTACAAGAATTGATTATTATCATCTGCAAATGTCAATTCAAATGGCATTGCTTTCAAGAACATGTCAAGTTGGTTAACTGTCAAGATACCGTGGTCTAATTTAACGTAAGTATCTCCAGAAACAGCTCCAACAAGTTCAGCAGCTTTTTCTACCCATTCAGGATCATCTGGATCAACACCTTGGATGGTAGTTGCAATTGAATTTGTACAATATAAATCTTCTGGCTCAATTGGTTTTGGTTTTTTCAATTTTGAAACGACTCCCACATATTTTACAAAGTTGTCCAAGCATGTTTCAAGGAAATTAATAGTTCCTTCATTTGTGATATTCCCATTAACATCAAATGCTTCTTTAGCTTTACCGAGAAGGAATTCGTTACCTGGAAGCGTATAGGCATTAACACCTGGAGCGTCAAGAATCTTACGAAGGTGAACTTGGGCACGAGAAGTACCTTGGTCATAGTAAGAAGCTCCAACAATCATGACTGGTTTGTTTTCAAATGGATGAACCTCGTATGAAAGCCATTCAAGAACAGATTTAAGAGAAGCTGAGATTGTGTGGTTGTGCTCAGGAGTAGCAATAATGACACCATCAGCACGAGTAATTCTGTTATACAAGAGACGCAATTGGAAGCTTTCGTCCCATTTTTCGTCTTGGTTAAACATTGGAACTTCATCAATTTCGAGGACTTCTAATTCAAATTTGAGTTTGAAGTGACGACGGATGAATTCCAAGAGTTTACGGTTATATGATTGATCGTAGTTTGATCCTACAAGTCCAACAAATTTCATTCTTTTTGGTCTCCTATCTTACAAATTTTCCCAGTCAAAGTCTTCAGCATCTTTGCGAAGTAATTCTTGTGCATTGCGCAATTTTTCTGTGATTTTTACAAAGATACGGAAGTCGTCAAAAGTGGCATCCAGTTTTTTAATAACATCAAGATCTACTAGATCTCCACTTGGGTTAAAGGCTTGAAGAGAATGTGAAAGCAAGAATTCATCAGGAAGGACACTTGCTTTGATTTCTGGAGCATTCAAGATTTGGCGAAGTTGCATTTGAGCACGTGATGAACCGAGTGTACCGTAAGAAGCACCTGTAATCATAATTGGTTTGTTCAAGAGTGGGTAAATACCGTATGACAACCAAGCAAGAGCGCTCATCAAAACAGCTGGGATAGAGTGGTCGTACTCAGGAGTACCGATAATAACGCCATCTGCCTCTTCGATTTTAGCAGCAATTTCCAGAATTTCAGCAGGTACTTGCTTGTCAGCTGGCTTGTTAAAGACAGGGATATCCTTGATTTCAACAAGTTCAATTTCAGCTTTTTCAGCAAAGTGTTTTTGCATGTATTGAAGCAATTGACGGTTTGTAGAACGTTTTGAATTTGTTCCAACAATAGCAATAAGTTTTAACATGAGATTTCCTTTCTCTTTTTACATAATACGATTTTAAAACTCCATTGAAACAGTTGTCTCTATAGAGTAGGAATTCCTGAAGAACAGCTTAGGTGACCTTCCTTATCGATGAGGATAGCTTCGATGCCCTTCAAACTTTCGACTTGCCAAAGGATAGAAGCAGGCCTTTCTCCAAAGAGTCGAGTTGTCCAGATTTCGCCATCGACTGATTTATCAGAGATAATTGTCAGACTAGCGAGTTCTGTTTCAACAGGATATCCTGTTTGACTGTCAAAAATGTGATGGTAATCTTTTCCATCAACAGTCAGGTGACGTTCATAAATGCCTGAAGTCACGACAGATTGATTGACAACAGGGATGGTCATTAAATGATTCCCCCTTGGATTGGCTGGGTCTTGAATCCCGATTTGCCAAGGTTTATCCCCTCTTGCCTGATTTTTTCCAATGGTCAGGATATTCCCCCCCAGATTGATCAAGGCAGAAGTCACACCCTCTTCTCTAAGAAATTGTGCAACCTTATCCGCACTATAACCCTTGGCTAAACAACCAAGATCGATCTTCATTCCTTTCTGTTTCAAGAACACAGTGGAAGCAGAAGAATCTAACTCGATATAGTAAGGATTGATTAAAGCTAGCACCGCTTCAATTTCTTGAGGTTGGGCCACTTTGGCATCTGAAAAACCGATGCGCCAAGTTTGAATCAAGGGACCAATACTGATGTTGAGATGGCTAGAGGGCGCTAGGCTATGCTCTAACCCAAGTGAAATCAGCTCAAACAGGTCTGGATGAACCGTGACGGGGGCTATTCCAGCTTGATGATTGATTTCCATCAACTCAGATTCCTGACTATTGGCATTGAAGCGGTATTCTAGCTCTCTGAGTAAATCAAAGGATTTTTGGAGCAAGATATCTGCTCGCTCATCCACTAATGAAATAGTGATAGTGGTTCCCATTAGGCGTTCAGAATGTGAACTAAGAGGCAAACTACCAACTCCTTTCTCTTGTGAAAAGAAGGCTGAAATATAGTAAATTTATGAAAAATGAACCCCTTACATTTTCTTTCCATGATACTAGCATACCATAAAGTCAGCGTTTTCACAAATAAAATTTGAAAACTTGTCAAGAAATATGCTCAAGAAATGAAGAAAAATTGCAAGAATCCGTGTTAAGATACAGATTATTTACATTTTTTTACAAAAAAATCGGGAAAATTAGCTAAACTCTTGTAAACGCTAACAGTAAATGGTATACTAGAAGGGTAAATTTAAAATTGAAGGTAGGAATTTTTTATGAGTAAAATCGTTGTAGTCGGTGCTAACCACGCTGGTACAGCATGTATCAATACCATGTTGGATAATTTTGGAAATGAGAACGAAATTGTTGTATTTGACCAAAACTCTAACATCTCTTTCCTAGGATGTGGAATGGCTCTTTGGATTGGGGAACAAATTGACGGTGCTGAAGGCTTGTTCTATTCTGATAAAGAAAAATTGGAAGCTAAAGGTGCTAAAGTTTACATGAACTCACCTGTTCTTTCAATCGACTATGATAACAAAGTAGTTACAGCGGAAGTTGAAGGAAAAGAGCACAAAGAATCATACGAAAAATTGATTTTCGCTACAGGTTCTACACCAATCTTGCCACCAATCGAAGGTGTTGAAATTGTTAAAGGAAACCGCGAATTTAAAGCAACTCTTGAAAATGTACAATTCGTGAAATTGTACCAAAACGCTGAAGAAGTTATCAATAAACTTGCTGATAAGAGCCAACACCTTGACCGTATCGCCGTTGTTGGTGGTGGTTACATCGGTGTTGAACTTGCTGAAGCCTTTGAACGTCTTGGAAAAGAGGTTGTCCTTGTTGATATCGTTGATACTGTCTTGAACGGTTACTATGACAAAGACTTTACACAAATGATGGCGAAGAACTTGGAAGACCACAACATTCGCTTGGCTCTTGGTCAAACTGTTAAAGCAATCGAAGGTGACGGTAAAGTTGAACGCTTGATTACTGACAAAGAAAGCTTTGATGTAGATATGGTTATCCTTGCAGTTGGTTTCCGTCCAAACACAGCCCTTGCTGACGGTAAGATTGAACTCTTCCGTAACGGTGCCTTCCTTGTAGATAAGAAACAAGAAACTTCAATTCCAGGTGTATTTGCAGTTGGTGACTGTGCGACTGTCTATGACAACGCTCGTAAAGACACTAGCTACATTGCCCTTGCTTCAAATGCTGTTCGTACTGGTATCGTTGGTGCCTACAACGCTTGTGGACATGAATTGGAAGGAATCGGTGTTCAAGGATCAAACGGTATCTCAATCTACGGTCTTCACATGGTTTCAACTGGTTTGACTCTTGAAAAAGCAAAAGCTGCAGGTTACAATGCAACTGAAACAGGCTTTAACGATCTTCAAAAACCAGAATTCATGAAACATGACAACCATGAAGTAGCCATCAAGATTGTCTTTGACAAAGATAGCCGTGAAATTCTTGGTGCCCAAATGGTTTCACATGATATTGCAATTAGCATGGGAATTCACATGTTCTCACTTGCTATCCAAGAGCATGTAACAATTGATAAATTGGCATTGACAGACCTATTCTTCTTGCCACACTTCAACAAACCTTACAACTACATCACAATGGCTGCACTTACAGCTGAAAAATAAAATTTGATGAACTATCTGGCCTTAAGTTAAGGTCAGATAGTTTTTTAGCCAATCTGTACCCATACAATTACGGTTTTTTTATCTTGTGATTCATTTTAATCTAACTTAAAATGAAATGGTAGCTACCAATACAAATAATGAGGATAAAGAAATGACTGAAAATCGTTATGAACTAAATAAAAACTTGGCACAGATGCTCAAGGGCGGTGTAATCATGGACGTTCAGAACCCTGAACAGGCCCGTATTGCAGAGGCTGCTGGTGCGGCAGCTGTGATGGCCTTGGAACGGATTCCAGCTGATATTCGTGCAGCTGGTGGCGTTTCCCGCATGAGTGATCCAAAGATGATTAAGGAAATCCAAGAAGCGGTTAGTATTCCAGTAATGGCCAAGGTCAGAATCGGGCATTTTGTGGAAGCTCAGATTTTAGAGGCTATTGAAATTGACTATATCGACGAGAGTGAAGTTCTATCTCCAGCTGACGACCGTTTCCATGTGGACAAGAAAGAATTCCAAGTTCCTTTTGTCTGTGGGGCTAAGGATTTGGGAGAAGCCTTGCGTCGTATCGCTGAAGGTGCTTCTATGATTCGTACCAAAGGAGAACCGGGTACAGGGGATATCGTCCAAGCTGTTCGTCATATGCGTATGATGAATCAGGAAATTCGCCGCATTCAAAACCTACGTGAGGACGAGCTTTATGTTGCTGCCAAGGAATTGCAAGTCCCTGTAGAATTGGTTCAATATGTCCATGAACATGGGAAATTGCCAGTTGTAAACTTCGCAGCTGGAGGCGTTGCAACGCCAGCAGATGCTGCGTTGATGATGCAATTAGGGGCAGAAGGTGTATTTGTCGGTTCAGGTATTTTCAAATCAGGAGATCCTGTTAAACGAGCGAGTGCTATTGTTAAGGCTGTGACTAACTTCCGTAATCCTCAAATCCTAGCTCAAATCTCTGAAGATTTAGGAGAAGCCATGGTTGGTATCAATGAAAATGAAATCCAAATTCTCATGGCTGAGCGAGGAAAATAGATGAAAATCGGAATATTGGCCTTGCAAGGTGCCTTTGCAGAGCATGCAAAAGTACTAGAGCGATTAGGTGTCGAGAGTGTTGAAATCAGAAATTTAGAGGATTTTCAGCAAGATCAGACTGACTTGTCGGGTTTGATTTTGCCTGGTGGTGAGTCTACAACTATGGGCAAGCTCTTACGTGAGCAGGACATGCTGATTCCCATTCGAGAAATCATTCTATCTGGTTTACCTGTTTTTGGAACTTGCGCGGGTTTAATTTTGCTGGCTAAGGAAATTATTTCTCAGGAAGAGAGTCATCTAGGAACTATGGATATGGTGGTTGAGCGCAATGCTTATGGGCGCCAACTAGGGAGTTTCTATACGGAAGCAGAATGTAAGGGAGTCGGTCAGATTCCAATGACCTTTATCCGTGGTCCAATTATCAGCAGTGTTGGAGAAGATGTAGAAATTCTAGCAACAGTTGATAATCAAATCGTTGCAGCTCAAGAAAAAAATATGCTGGTAACTTCTTTTCATCCAGAATTGACTGATGATGTGCGCTTGCACCAGTACTTTATCAATATGTGTAAAGAAAAAAGTTGAGATTGAATTTCTCAACTTTTTTACATGTAATAAACAATGGCGATGTATTGGAGGGCAGATGCGGCTAGGATAAAAAGATGCCAAATCATGTGGAAATAAGGTTTCTTCTTGGCGTAAAATCCAGCTCCAACTGTATAACAAAGTCCGCCAGTTACCATGAGACTCCAGAAAATTGGCGTTGTTTGACTGATAATGGCAGGAATGATAGCTAAAACCAACCAGCCCATAATCAGGTAAAGAGCAAGGCTAAATTTCTCATTGACTTTTTTAGCAAAGATTTTATAGAGAATACCAAAAATGGTCGTTCCCCACTGGATGGCAATAATCAGATAACCAAACCAGTTATTCATCAAAGTCAATACGACCGGCGTGTAAGAACCTGCGATAGCCACATAAATCATTGAATGGTCGATGATCCGCAAGACATATTTATGGGTCGAACCATAGGCCATAGAGTGATAAATAGTGGATGATAGAAACATAAGAAAGAGACTGATAACGAAAATGGAAACGCCGATAGAGGATAAAAATCCGTGTGCTTCATAACTATAGGTGGATGAAATGGGGAGTAAGATGAGCATGATGACTGCACCTACAGCATGGGTCACACTATTAGCAATCTCCTCTCCAAAACTGAGTTGTTTGCTGAGTTTAAGACTAGTGTTCATTGGATTACCTCCTCTTGATTATGATGGATTAAGGCTAGGGTTTGGTGATAGAGTTTAACGGTTTGGCAGCTGGTTTGGATAATAGAGTTAGCTGGGTCAATTCCTTGGTTCATGTAGTCCACAAAAGCATCGTAGAGTTGCTCTGAACTTGCTTGAGTTTGGAGAGTATTAAGTGTCTGAGCTATTTCTTGAATAGAAAAGACAGACTTGAGGGTTGTGATAGCAATCAAACGGGCAATTTGTTGGCGTTGGTATTTTTTCTTGTCAGGCTTTGTCAGGTAACCATGTTTCACATAATTGTTGACCATAGATGCTGTTAGGCCCTTGTCTTTATCAGGAGAGATAGGGGCGCAGACCTGATTGACATAGAGTAAAACCTGGTCCAGATAGAGGTCAATGTTTGGAATTTCTGCCCATTTTGGGTAGGAAAAGGTAGTTTTCATTTCCAACTCCTTTTTATCTAGTTTTGATAACTAGATTATAAAATAATAAAAACAGAAAGTCAAGCTTTAACTGCTTGTAGAAAGACTTAAATTATGCTATGATGGGAGAAACTAGTCAGAAATGAGGAGAAAAGATGGAGATTCGTTTAGCTTTTCCAAATGAAGTAGATGCCATCATGCAAGTGATGGAGAATGCTAAAAAATGTTTAGCAGATGCTGGTAGTGACCAGTGGCAAAATGGTTATCCAAATGCGGACATTATTATCGATGATATTATCTCAGGTCAAGCCTATGTAGCCTTGGAAGAGGGAGAACTGCTAGCTTATGCAGCTGTGACCAAGAGTCCAGAGGCAGCCTATGAAGCCATTTATGAAGGCAACTGGCAAGCTGGGGAGTCAGAGTACCTAGTCTTTCACCGTATTGCTGTGGCAGCAGATGTCCAGGGACAGGGGGTGGCTCAAACCTTCTTAGAGGGCTTGATTGAAGGTTTTGACTATCTAGATTTTCGCTCAGATACGCATGTTGCAAACAAGGCTATGCAACATATTTTTGAAAAGCTTGGATTTAAACAGGTCGGAAAAGTTCCAGTTGATGGCGAACGCTTGGCCTATCAAAAATTGAAGAAATAATGCAAAAGAAGTACGCAAAAATGCTCTACTCTTCACCAATTGGCTCCCTTTCTCTTGTAGCTGATGATTATCATTTGTATGGCATTTGGGTGCAGGAGCAGAAGCATTTTGAGAGGGGACTAGGAGATGAGACGATAGAAGCAGTTGTTAGTCATCCCATTTTAGACCCAGTTATTACTTGCTTAGATGCTTACTTTAAAGGAAAGTCTCAGGATTTATCCGACTTGCCCTTGGCTCCAATCGGAACGGATTTTGAAAAGCGAGTTTGGTCCTATTTACAGGAAATTCCTTATGGTCATACAGTGACCTATGGACAAATAGCCCAAGACCTGCAAGTGGATTCTGCTCAAGCAATTGGCGGAGCGGTAGGACGCAATCCTTGGTCTATCCTAGTACCTTGTCATCGTGTGCTGGGAGCAGGCAAGCGTCTGACAGGTTATGCTTCAGGAGTGGAAAAGAAAGCTTGGCTCTTGGAGCATGAAGGCGTAGATTTTAAAGAGATAAACAATAGAAAGTGAAAGATATGTTAGAATTTATCGAATACCCAAAATGTTCAACTTGTAAAAAAGCAAAACAAGAATTAAACCAACTCGGTGTGGACTACAAAGCTGTTCACATCGTGGAAGAAACACCTAGTCAAGAAGTCATTTTAAACTGGCTAGAGACCTCAGGTTTCGAATTGAAACAATTTTTCAACACTAGTGGAATCAAATACCGTGAACTAGGACTAAAAGATAAGGTAGGAAGTCTGTCAAACCAAGAAGCGGCTGAGTTGCTAGCAAGTGACGGTATGTTGTTAAAACGGCCCATTTTAGTAGAAAATGGAACTGTTAAGCAAATCGGTTATCGAAAAGCCTATGAAGAATTGGGATTGAAATAGTTTTTACTTATCTCTTTGATAGATAAAATATATAGCCTCCCTGTTTCAAAGTATGATAAACTAGTAGGTAGACAAAGTCTGTATCTGACCGTAGCAAATAATTTCATTGACGGCAGAAGTATGGTAGAATGAATCATTATCAGGAGAGGATGTTTTTATGAATGTTACAACGATTTTAGCATCAGATTGGTACCAAAACTTGATGCAATTGATTCCAGATGGCAAGCTTTTTAGCCTGCGTTCGGTCTTTGATGGAATTCCGAGAATTGTCCAACAACTTCCAACAACGATTATGTTGACAATTGGTGGTGCCTTTTTTGGCTTGGTTTTGGCACTTCTTTTTGCCATTGTGAAGATCAATCGTGTCAAGATTTTATATCCCTTGCAGGCCTTCTTTGTTAGTTTCTTAAAAGGGACACCGATTTTAGTGCAACTCATGTTGACCTACTACGGAATTCCTTTGGCTTTGAAAGCTCTCAATCAGCAATGGGGTACTGGTCTCAATATCAATGCGATTCCAGCCGCTGCTTTTGCGATTGTCGCCTTTGCCTTTAATGAGGCAGCTTATGCTAGTGAAACCATTCGTGCAGCCATTCTCTCAGTCAATCCTGGTGAGATTGAGGCGGCACGTAGTTTGGGTATGACTCGAGCGCAAGTTTATCGTCGCGTGATTATTCCAAATGCAGCAGTTGTGGCGACTCCAACTTTAATCAATTCCCTAATCGGCTTGACCAAAGGAACTTCTCTAGCCTTTAGTGCGGGTGTTGTGGAAGTCTTTGCCCAAGCTCAGATTTTGGGTGGTGCCGATTATCGTTACTTTGAACGCTTCATCTCCGTTGCCCTTGTTTATTGGGTAGTCAATATCGGAATTGAAAGCCTCGGTCGTTTCATCGAGAGAAAAATGGCTATTTCTGCACCTGATACAGTACAAACAGATGTGAAAGGAGACCTTCGTTAATGATTAAGATTTCGAATTTAAGCAAATCCTTTTCAGGACAGACTGTCTTGGATCATCTGAACTTGGATATTCAAAAAGGGGAAGTTGTAGCCTTGATTGGTTCTTCAGGAGCTGGAAAATCAACTTTTCTTCGTAGTCTCAATTATCTTGAAACACCTGACAGTGGCTCGATTCAGATTGATGATTTCTCTGTTGATTTTTCTAAGATCACTCAAGAAGAAATCCTTGCCCTACGCCGTAAGCTGTCTATGGTTTTCCAACAGTTTAATTTGTTTGAACGCCGCACAGCACTTGATAATGTGAAAGAAGGCTTGGTTGTTGTCAAGAAATTATCTGACCAAGAAGCAACCAAGATTGCCAAGGAAGAGTTGGCTAAGGTTGGACTTTCTGACCGTGAAAACCATTATCCTCGTCATTTATCAGGTGGACAGAAGCAACGGGTTGCCTTGGCGCGTGCTCTCGCTATGAAACCAGATGTCTTGCTCTTAGACGAACCAACTTCAGCCCTTGACCCAGAATTGGTCGGCGAAGTAGAAAAGTCTATTGCAGATGCTGCTAAGTCAGGTCAGACCATGATTTTGGTCAGTCATGACATGTCCTTTGTAGCCCAAGTGGCTGATAAGATTCTCTTCTTAGATAAGGGGAAAATCATCGAGTCTGGAACACCGGATGAGATTATCAACCATCCTAAAGAAGAGCGCACAAAAGAATTCTTTGCTAGTTACAAACGGACTTATATTTGATATAATAGATAAAGGAAAACTCAGTTAGCTGGACTAGCTGAGTTTACTCTTTAAAAAAGAAAGAAATGAGAGAAATCATGCTACTGCAACTATTTTCTTTATATTTCGAGAGTTTGATCTTGACCACCATCCTCGTCCTGATTTTTTTAGGGATTTGGATTGGACTGAGAGCCATGTCGGGAGTTGATAAGACAGCCAAGGCTCGCCAAGCCCATCTCTATGATATGATTATGATTGGAGTCTTGGTTGTTCCAGTATTATCCTTTGCGGTTATGAGTTTAATTCTTGTTTTCAAGGCATAATCCTTGCGTGATTGACAAGAAAGAGTTAGAATAAAGATAGTTACAACAAGAAAGAAGGAATCTATATGTACGATACTATTATTATCGGTGCTGGACCTGCAGGTATGACTGCAGCCTTGTATGCTGCTCGAAGCAATCTGAAAGTAGCTTTGATTGAAGGTGGTCTGCCAGGTGGTCAGATGAATAATACATCTGATATTGAAAATTACCCTGGATACGCTAATATTAGTGGGCCAGAATTGGCAGAAAAGATGTTTGAACCGCTTGAAAATCTTGGTGTTGAGCACATTTATGGTTATGTTGAAAATGTCGAAGACCATGGTGATTTTAAGAAAGTGATGACTGATGACCAAACATATGAAACTCGTACCGTTATCGTAGCGACTGGCTCTAAACACCGTCCTTTGGGAGTACCTGGAGAAGAAGAACTGAACAGTCGTGGTGTTTCTTACTGTGCCGTGTGTGATGGTGCTTTCTTCCGTGACCAAGATTTGTTGGTAGTTGGTGGCGGAGATTCAGCTGTCGAAGAAGCCCTCTTCTTGACTCGTTTTGCTAAGACTGTTACCATTGTTCACCGTCGTGACCAGCTTCGTGCACAAAAAGTGTTACAAGACCGCGCCTTTGCGAATGAGAAAATCAGCTTTATCTGGGATTCTGTAGTCAAGGAAATCAAGGGTGAAAACAGAGTAGAATCTGTCGTATTTGAAAATGTGAAAACAGGTCAAGTGACAGAACAAGCCTTCGGTGGCGTCTTTATCTATGTTGGATTGGACCCTCTTAGCGAGTTTGTTAAAGAATTGAATATCCAAGATCAGGCTGGATGGATTGTGACAGATAATCACATGAAGACTGCAGTTGATGGTATCTTTGCAGTTGGAGATGTTCGTTTGAAAGATCTTCGCCAAGTGACAACAGCAGTTGGAGATGGAGCTATCGCTGGTCAAGAAGCCTATAAATTTATCACAGAACATAGTTAATACACTTCGAAAATCTCTTCAAACCACGTCAGTTTCGCTTTGCCGTAGGTATGGGTACTGACTTCGTCAGTTCTATCCACAACCTCAAAGCACTGCTTTGAGCTGTCTACAGCTAGCTTCCTAGTTTGCTCTTTGATTTTCATTGAGTATAATCATAAAAAAGTTTCCAATCAGATGACTGGAAACTTTTTTATAGTCTATTTCGAAAAACTTCGTACATGAGAATGGCTGCAGCAACACTGGCATTAAGGCTTTGAACATGTCCATTCATAGGAATGGTAATCATCTCATCAACCTGTTTTTTGATGTTGCTAGAGATGCCTTTGCCTTCATTTCCGATGATGAGGGATATTTTCCCTTTTGTATTCCACTTATGGCAAGGAGTACCGTTCATATCTGTTCCAAAGATCCAGAATCCCTCATCCTTGAGTTTATCTAAAGTTTGACTGAGGTTGGTTACTCGGGCAATGGGAACGTGTTCAATAGCACCTGTGGCCGTTTTAGCAACGACAGGAGTAACTCCGACAGCACGGTGCTTGGGAATGATGACTCCGGAAACATTAGTCGCATCAGCGGTTCTTAAGATGGAACCTAAGTTGTGAGGATCAGTTAACCCGTCCAGAATCAATAGCAAAGGATTTTCTTCTTGACGCGTTTGGGCAAGAATGTGATCTAGCTCGCTATAGGCAAATTCAGACACTCGTAGAACAAAACCTTGGTGAACAGCACCTTCTGTCATATCAGAGAGGGATTTTTTTGAAGTCCAAGAAATGGACACCTTCTTTTCTGTAGCCAGTTCCTTGACTCTCTCAACGTTCTTACCTCGGAGATCTTCTTGGAGGTAGAGTTTGTTTCCAGTATTTGCAAGGAGGGCTTCGGTAACGGCGTGGACGCCATAGACAATATCATTTGTTTTCATGCCTCTATTATAACATAAAACCCCGTCTTGCAACGGGATTTTCTTTATTCAAGAATTAGTAGACCATCTTTAACTGCAAATGGGTCTTTTTCATTGATACGATCGTAAAACATGATACCGTTGATGTGGTCAATTTCATGCTGAACAACGATAGAGTTGTAGCCTTTGAGCTTGATATGGTGTTTTTCTCCATCCTTGTCAAAGTAGTCAACAGTAACGCGGGCATGGCGAACAACATAGCCAGGCACGTTGCGGTCAACAGATAGGCAACCTTCTCCTTCGCCAAGAGCAGCGTCTTGAACAGAGTGAGAGACGATTTTTGGATTGTACATAATGGCTTGCAAATCGTAGGCTTCCTCTGGAGTTTCACCTTCTTCAACAATATTAGGTACCAAAACAGCGATAATGCGTTTTGAGATATCTAACTGAGGAGCAGCCAGTCCAACCCCACCGCGTAGCCCCATCTTTTCAGCCATGACAGGATCTTGGGAATGTTTGAGGAATTGCATCATCTTTTCGCCTAGGATGATTTCCTGGTCAGATAGGGGGAAAGTGACTTCCTCAGCAACCGCACGTAGAGTCGGATTCCCCTCGCGGATAATATCTTTCATATCAATTAAGTGAGCAGCTTTTGTAATACGTTCTATAGCAGACATTTTCTCTCCTTTCATTACCTCTACATGATAACACAAAATGACAAGGATTGAAAGTATTACAGCCTTTAGGATTTATAGAAAATAGATAGGATGTTCAATTCATACTCAATGAAAATCAAAGAGCAAACTAGGAAGCTAGCCGCAGGTTGCTCAAAACACTGTTTTGAGGTTGCAGATAGAACTGACGAAGTCAGTAACATATATACGGTAAGGCGACGCTGACGTGGTTTGAATTTGATTTTCGAAGAGTATCAATTGTGAAAGAATTACTTATCTATGATATAATAAAAAGAAAAGGCTTGCATAAGAAAGTAGGGAGAATGAAGATGCAAAGAAGACAAGATAGAAATCAGGGTGGTTTAGCTTTTCGTTTTATGAAGGGCTTGGTAAACTTTTTTAGGAGTTATCGCAGGTGGAGCAATAAAGGATTTGTGGCGGTACTCTTGCTAGCAGTTGCTTTATCAATGGGCTTGGTCTTGTTGTTTGAAAGTTTCCAAGGCATGCCTCTGACCAGTCAAAAACGAGATACTATTTCTCAAGAAGGGACTAAGCAAAAGTCTCAGGAGCAGGAAGAGGAAAAATCTGCTAGAATTATGGCCAACGGAGATTTGCTCTACCATGATGGACTTTTCTTTTCAGCTAAAAAAGAAGACGGTACCTATGACTTTCATGAGAATTTTGAGTATGTGACACCTTGGCTTAAGCAAGCAGATTTAGCTATTGGTGATTTTGAAGGAACCATTAATAAGGATCATTATTTAGCAGGTTATCCTCTCTTTAATGCTCCTGCTGAAGTTATGGATGCCATTAAGGATGCAGGTTATCATGTGCTGGATTTAGCTCATAATCATATTTTGGATTCGCAAATTGAGGGAGTTATTTCAACGGCCGATATTATTGAGAAAGCCGGAATCACTCCAATCGGAGTTTATACGCATGAACCACGTGATCAGGCTCCGCTGGTCATTAAGGAAGTGAATGGGATCAAGGTTGCTCTTTTGGCCTATTCTTATGGATTCAATGGAATTGAGCAGTATATTTCTCAGGAAGACTATAATCGTTATCTTTCAGATTTAAACGAAGATAAGATGAAGGCTGAAATTGAACGGGCAGAGAAGGAAGCAGATATCACCATTATCATGCCTCAGATGGGTGTTGAGTATCGATTGGAACCAACTGAAGAACAAAAAGCTCTTTATCACAAGATGATCGATTGGGGAGCGGATATTATCTTTGGAGGGCATCCTCACGTTGTTGAACCATCTGAAACGGTTGAAAAAGATGGAGAAAAGAAACTCATTATCTATTCAATGGGGAACTTCATTTCCAATCAACGGATTGAATCTATGGGAGATGAAGAAAATGCTAAGTGGACTGAACGTGGCGTTCTCATGGACGTGACCATTAAGAAGAAGGATGGAAAAACAACTATCGGAACAGCTAAAGCTCATCCTACTTGGGTCAATCGAACACCAAAGGGAACCTTTTCACCAGAAGGCTATCCTTTATATCATTATCAAACCTATATCTTGGAAGATTTTATCGAGGGTGGTAGTCATCGTGACCAGTTAGATGAAGCGACTAAGGAACGAATTGATACAGCCTACAAAGAAATGAACGAACATGTGGGATTGAAGTGGGACTAGCTTGAATCCAGAGGAAAGTAAATGACGATTAAGGTAATTGCAACAGATATGGATGGGACCTTGCTGGATGCTAGAGGCCAGCTTGATCTCCCACGTTTGGAAAAGATTTTAGATCAGTTGGATCAAAGGGGTATTCGTTTTGTCATTGCGACTGGGAATGAAATTCACCGCATGAGGCAACTACTGGAGCACTTGGTCGATCGGGTGGTTCTGGTTGTTGCAAACGGTGCTCGTATTTTTGAAAACAATGAACTGATTCAGGCTCAGACTTGGGATGATGCCATTGTCGATAAGGCTTTGGCTCATTTTAAGGGTCGAGCGTGTCAGGATCAGTTTGTTGTAACGTCTATGAAGGGTGGTTTCGTCAAAGAAGGTACGATTTTTACAGACCTTGAAAGTTTTATGACTCCAGAAATGATTGAAAAATTCTATCAACGGATGCAGTTTGTGGATGAATTAACCTCTGACCTCTTTGGAGGTGTGCTCAAGATGAGTATGGTTGTTGGTGAGGAACGTTTGAATTCGGTCTTGGCAGAGATTAATGACCTCTTTGATGGCCGTGTTCGGGCTGTATCCAGTGGCTATGGTTGCATTGATATCCTCCAAGCTGGAATTCATAAAGCATGGGGCTTGGAAGAATTACTCAAGCGTTGGGACTTGAAAGCCCAACAAATCATGGCTTTTGGCGATAGTGAAAATGATGTTGAAATGCTTGAAATGGCTGGAATTGCCTATGCGATGGAAAATGCTGATGACAAAGCCAAAGCTGTTGCGACGGCTCTAGCGCCAGCCAACAGCCAAGGAGGAGTTTATCAAGTCTTGGAAAACTGGTTAGAAAAAGGAGAATGAAGTGGCAGTACAGTTATTAGAAAATTGGTTACTAAAGGAACAAGAAAAAATCCAAACCAAGTATCGTCACTTAAATCGCATTTCTGTTGTTGAACCAGATGTTCTTTTTATTGGGGATTCCATTGTCGAATATTATCCTCTGCAGGAACTATTCGGGACTTCAAAGACAATTGTCAATCGAGGAATTCGTGGCTATCAGACAGGACTGTTACTAGAGAATCTAGATGCGCATCTGTACGGTGGAGCAGTAGATAAAATTGTCCTTTTGATTGGGACAAATGATATCGGAAAAGATGTGCCTGTGAATGAGGCTCTCAATAACCTCGAAGCTATCATACAATCCATTGCTCGCGATTATCCATTGACTGAGATTAAATTGCTTTCTATTTTGCCAGTCAATGAGGGAGAAGAGTACAAGCAGACAGTCTATATCCGCACGAATGAAAAAATTCAGAAATGGAATCAAGCCTATCAAGAGCTTGCTTCTGCCTATATGCAGGTAGAATTTGTGCCAGTTTTTGATAGTTTGACAGACCAGGCAGGTCAACTCAAAAAAGATTATACAACTGATGGGTTGCACCTTAGTGTTGCTGGTTATCAGGTTTTGACAAAATCTTTGAAAGACTATCTTTTGTAGTTAATTGCTTTCCTTTTTGCATTTTTGTGTTAGATAAGGTATAATGGTTTTATTGTCTTTTGGGGTCGTTACGGATTCGACAGGCATTATGAGGCATATTTTGCGACTCGTGTGGCGACGTAAACGCTCAGTTAAATATAACTGCAAAAAATAACACTTCTTACGCTCTAGCTGCCTAAAAACCAGCAGGCGTGACCCGATTTGGATTGCTCGTGTTCAATGACAGGTCTTATTATTAGCGAGATACGATCAAGTCTTGTCTAGCGGCTTGATAAGAGATTGATAGACTCGCGGTTTCTAGGCTTGAGTTATGTGTCGAGGGACTGTTAAACGAATACATAACCTATGGTTGTAGACAAATATGTTAGCAGATGTTTGGACGTGGGTTCGACTCCCACCGGCTCCATTGATAATTTACATTGTTTTGTAAATCTTTCTAAAACGTTGTTTTTACAACGTTTTTTATTTTATTCTTTGGTATTCTTTTGCAAAAAAAGAATACAACATTTTGTTGTATCCTAAATATTAAATCAAGTCCTGAATTTTCTTAAGTTTTTATCATATTTTCTGTTATAATTAAGGTGCCTTAAGAAAAATAATGAAAAAACTAAATGTTTTTCATATAGTTTTCATTTTTGTGTTATAATTAAGGTGCCTTAAGAAAAATATTAAGGTGCCTTAAGAAAAATAATGAAAAAACTAAATGTTTTTCATATAGTTTTCATTGTTTTAATAGTTTAAAGTCAATCTTATTTTTCTCTAATAGAAAATAATGAAAAAGTAGGTTTAGAAAGAGGTAAGTATCTATGTCTTCTCATAAAAAAGTGTCACTCTCTGAGATTAATCAATCTATCGATACTCCAAATAACAATCATTTCTGGCAAAATTTAAATGCCTTTTTAGGTCCGGGTGCTCTTGTCGCAGTTGGTTATATGGATCCAGGAAACTGGATTACCAGTGTAGTCGGTGGTGCTTCCTATAAGTATAGTCTCTTGTTTGTTATCTTGATTTCATCTCTCATTGCCATGCAACTTCAGCAGATGGCAGGAAAGCTTGGTATTGTAACCCAGATGGACCTGGCTCAAGCAACGGCTCATCATTCACCTAAATGGCTTCGTTATAGTCTATGGGTGATTTTAGAATTAGCCTTGATGGCGACAGATCTGGCAGAAGTTCTAGGTTCAGCGATTGCTCTCAATCTTCTCTTTAAGATTCCGATTATGATAGCAATTCTCTTGACCGTGTTGGATGTTTTTCTCTTATTGCTTCTGATGAAATTTGGCTTTAAGAAGATTGAAGCTATTGTGACAACACTGATTTTAACCATTCTAGCAATTTTTACCTATCTGGTAGCTTTGTCACATCCAAGCTTCCAAGGAATCGTTGAGGGTTATCTACCGAATGCAACCTTATTTGAAAGTCCCTTGCCAGGGCATGAAAGTCAATTAACCTTGGCACTAGGGATCGTGGGAGCAACGGTTATGCCCCATAACCTCTATTTGCATTCTTCCTTGTCACAAACTCGGAAAATCAATCACAAGGACAAGAATGATGTTCGAAAAGCCGTGCGCTTTATGACCTGGGATTCAAATCTCCAATTATCCTTGGCCTTTGTGGTTAACTCCCTTCTATTAATTCTCGGGGCGGCTCTCTTTTTCGGCCATGCATCTGAGATTTCTGCCTTCTCTCAAATGTATAATGCCTTGCAGGATTCTACTATTGCAGGAGCTATAGCTAGCTCGACCTTATCAACCTTGTTTGCCTTGGCTTTATTAGCCAGTGGTCAAAATTCGACAATTACGGGTACCTTGACTGGACAAATCGTTATGGAAGGTTTCTTGCATATGAGATTACCTCAATGGTTCATTCGTTTGGCAACTCGTCTCTTTGCCTTGTTGCCTGTCATGATTGTAGCGGTTCTGTTTGGTCATCAGGAAAAAACATTAGATCAGTTATTGGTTTATTCACAAGTCTTTCTTTCGATTGCTCTTCCATTTTCAATCTTCCCACTGATTTATCTAACTTCTAAGAAATCACTGATGGGAGAATTTACCAATGCCAAATGGAATACCATCCTTGGCTATATCGTTTCCATTATCTTAACAATTCTCAATGTGAAATTGTTATTTGATATTTTCTAAGAAATTCACCCGAGTTATAAAACAAGCATATAAGAAAAAAGATACCCAAGATTTCTTGGGTATCTTTTTTAAAATAAACGGAAGACATGGGATTCGAACCCACGCACGCTGTTACACGCCTACCGCGTTTCCAACACGGCCTCTTAAGCCTCTTGAGTAATCTTCCAATACTTACTCAAATAGTCTACCATAAAGGCCCTTATCTTGCAATAAAAATTCTAGAAATAAGGAAAATGATAGATTTTGAAAGAAAATGATAAAAAATGCTTGACTTTTAAATAAAGTGTGATAGAATGAATAGTGTAAACGATAACAGGAGGTGATTCGGTGTTAAAAACAGAGCGGAAGCAACTGATTTTAGAGGAGTTAAATCAACATCATGTAGTTTCTCTAGAAAAATTAGTTAGTTTGCTAGAGACCTCAGAATCAACGGTTCGAAGAGACTTGGATGAGTTGGAAGCGGAAAACAAGCTTCGTCGTGTGCATGGTGGAGCAGAATTGCCCCATTCCTTGCAGGAAGAAGAAACCATTCAAGAAAAATCTGTCAAAAACCTTCAAGAGAAGAAGTTGTTGGCTCAGAAAGCAGCCTCTCTCATTAAAGAAAAAGATGTCATCTTTATCGATGCTGGAACAACTACAGCCTTTTTGATTCATGAATTGGTCAATAAAAATGTCACAGTCGTGACCAACTCGATTCACCATGCTGCTCAGTTGGTTGAAAAGCAGATTCCAACTGTCATGGTTGGAGGAAGTGTCAAGATGGCGACAGATGCTAGCATTGGGGGCGTTGCTCTTAACCAGATTAACCAATTGCACTTTGACCGTGCCTTTATCGGGATGAATGGTGTGGACGATGGCTATTATACGACTCCTGATATGGAGGAGGGGGCTGTGAAGCGTGCTATTTTAGAGAATGCCAAACAGACCTATGTCTTGGTGGATTCGTCTAAAATTGGACAAACTTGCTTTGCCAAGGTAGCACCACTCAAACGAGCTATTGTTATCACAAGTCAAGGGCATGATCTCTTGCAGGCTATTAAGGAGAAAACGGAGGTAATAGAAGTATGATTTATACAGTCACACTCAATCCATCCATTGATTATATCGTGCGTTTGGACCAAGTCCAAGTCGGTAGTGTCAATCGTATGGACAGTGATGATAAGTTTGCTGGTGGGAAAGGAATCAATGTCAGTCGTGTCTTGAAGCGCTTAGATATTCCAAATACAGCGACTGGATTTATCGGAGGTTTTACTGGTAAATTTATCACAGATACTCTGGCAGAGGAAGAAATCGAGACGCGTTTTGTCCAAGTGGCAGAAGATACTCGTATCAATGTTAAAATCAAAGCAGACCAAGAAACAGAAATCAACGGAACGGGTCCAAATGTGGAACCAGCTCAGCTAGAAGAATTGAAAGCTATTTTATCTAGTCTGACAGCAGAAGATACAGTTGTCTTTGCTGGTTCAAGTGCTAAAAATCTAGGCAATGTTATTTACAAGGATTTGATTGCCTTGACGCGTCAGACGGGTGCGCAAGTGGTTTGTGACTTTGAAGGGCAGACCTTGATTGATAGTTTGGACCACCAGCCACTTTTGGTCAAACCAAACAATCATGAACTTGGAGCTATCTTTGGGGTTAAACTTGACAGTTTGGACCAAATTGAGAAATATGCTCGAGAGTTACTGGTTAAGGGTGCTCAAAACGTCATTATCTCTATGGCTGGTGACGGTGCCCTTCTTGTCACATCTGAGGGAGCTTACTTCGCAAAACCTATCAAGGGAACAGTGAAAAATTCAGTTGGTGCTGGTGATTCAATGGTTGCCGGATTCACAGGTGAATTTGTCAAATCAAAAGATGCAGTAGAAGCCTTCAAATGGGGAGTAGCTTGCGGAACGGCAACCACCTTCTCGGATGACTTGGCAACAGCAGAATTTATTAAAGAAACATATGAAAAAGTTGAGGTAGAAAAACGATGAAAATTCAAGACCTATTGAGAAAAGATGTCATGTTGCTCGATTTGCAAGCAACTGAAAAAACTGCTGTCATCGAAGAGATGATTAAAAGCTTGGTAGACCACGGTTATGTGACAGATTTTGAAACCTTTGAAGAAGGAATTTTGGCGCGTGAAGCCTTGACTTCTACAGGTTTGGGTGATGGTATCGCAATGCCTCACAGCAAAAATGCTGCTGTCAAAGAAGCGACTGTTCTCTTTGCTAAGTCAAACAAGGGTGTTAATTACGAAAGCTTGGATGGGCAACCAACCGACCTCTTCTTTATGATTGCGGCTCCAGAAGGTGCCAATGATACCCACTTGGCTGCCTTGGCAGAATTGTCTCAATACTTGATGAAAGACGGCTTTGCTGATAAACTTCGTCAAGCAACATCAGCTGACCAAGTCATTGAACTTTTTGACCAAGCTTCAGAAAAAACTGAAGAGCCTGTTCAAGCGCCTGCCAATGAAACTGGTGACTTTATCGTAGCTGTTACAGCTTGTACAACAGGTATTGCCCACACTTACATGGCCCAAGAAGCTCTTCAAAAAGTGGCTGCTGAAATGGGTGTTGGAATTAAGGTCGAAACCAACGGTGCTAGCGGTGTTGGAAATCAACTAACTGCGGAAGACATTCGTAAGGCTAAAGCTGTTATCATCGCAGCAGACAAGGCAGTTGAAATGGATCGTTTCGATGGTAAAGCATTGATCAATCGTCCAGTTGCTGACGGTATCCGTAAGACAGAAGAGTTGATCAACATGGCTCTTTCTGGGGATGCTGAAATCTACCGTGCTGCAAACGGTGCAAAAGCTGCAACAGCCTCTAACGAAAAACAAAGCCTTGGTGGTGCCTTCTACAAACACTTGATGAGTGGTGTCTCTCAAATGTTGCCATTCGTTATCGGTGGTGGTATCATGATTGCCCTTGCCTTCTTGATTGATGGTGCTTTGGGTGTTCCAAATGAAAATCTTGGCAGTCTTGGTTCCTACCATGAGCTAGCTTCTATGTTCATGAAAATTGGTGGAGCTGCCTTTGGTTTGATGCTTCCAGTCTTTGCAGGTTATGTTGCCTACTCTATCGCTGAAAAACCAGGTTTGGTAGCAGGTTTCGTGGCTGGTGCTATTGCCAAAGAAGGTTTTGCCTTTGGTAAGATCCCTTATGCCGCAGGTGGTGAAGCAACGTCAACTCTTGCAGGTGTCTCATCTGGTTTCCTAGGTGCCCTTGTGGGTGGATTTATCGCAGGTGCTTTGGTTCTTGCTATCAAGAAATACGTTAAAGTTCCTCGTTCACTTGAAGGTGCTAAATCAATCCTTCTCTTGCCACTTCTTGGAACAATCTTGACTGGATTTGTCATGCTAGCTGTGAATATCCCAATGGCAGCAATCAATACTGCTATGAATGACTTCCTAGGCGGTCTTGGAGGAGGTTCAGCTGTCCTTCTTGGTATCGTCCTTGGTGGAATGATGGCTGTTGACATGGGGGGACCAGTCAACAAAGCGGCTTATGTCTTTGGTACAGGTACGCTTGCAGCAACTGTTTCTTCAGGTGGTTCTGTAGCCATGGCAGCAGTTATGGCTGGAGGAATGGTGCCACCACTTGCAATCTTTGTCGCAACTCTTCTTTTCAAAGATAAATTTACTAAGGAAGAACGCAACTCTGGTTTGACAAACATCATCATGGGCTTGTCATTTATCACTGAGGGAGCGATTCCATTTGGTGCCGCTGACCCAGCTCGTGCGATCCCAAGCTTCATCCTTGGTTCAGCAGTAGCAGGTGGACTCGTTGGTCTTACTGGAATCAAACTCATGGCGCCACACGGAGGAATCTTCGTTATCGCCCTTACTTCAAATGCTCTCCTTTACCTCGTTTTTGTCCTGGTAGGAGCAATTGTAAGTGGTGTGGTTTATGGTTACCTACGCAAACCACAAGCATAAAAAATAGAAAAATGAAAAGATTGTACCGTTTGGTGCAGTCTTTTTCTCTTTCCTAAATGCCTGTGAAATATGGTATAATAGAAGAATGGCAAACAAGAATACAAGTAAAACAAGACGGAGACCGTCTAAAGCAGAACTCGAAAGAAAAGAAGCGATTCAACGAATGTTGATTTCGTTGGGAATCGCCCTTTTATTGATTTTCGCAGCCTTCAAATTAGGAGCTGCAGGTATCACCCTTTACAATTTAATACGCTTGTTGGTGGGTAGCCTAGCCTATCTAGCAATATTTGGTATCCTGCTCTACCTCTTCTTTTTCAAGTGGATACGAAAACAGGAAGGACTCTTATCTGGCTTTTTCACCATATTTGCAGGCTTGCTCTTGATTTTTGAGGCCTACTTGGTTTGGAAATATGGTTTGGACAAGTCCGTTCTAAAAGGGACCATGGCTCAGGTTGTGACGGATTTAACTGGTTTTCGAACGACTAGTTTTGCTGGAGGGGGCTTGATTGGGGTCGCTCTTTATATTCCAACCGCCTTTCTCTTTTCAAATATCGGCACTTACTTTATTGGTTCTATCTTGATTTTAGTGGGTGCCCTCCTAGTCAGTCCTTGGTCTGTTTACGATATTGCTGAATTCTTCAGTCGAGGATTTGCCAAATGGCGAGAAGGACATGAGCGTCGAAAAGAGGAACGCTTTGTTAAACAAGAAGAAAAAGCTCGTCAAAAGGCTGAGGAAGAGGCTGGATTAGAACAAGAAGAGGCTGAAAAAGCCTTACTCGATTTGCCTCCTATTGATATGGAAACAGGTGAAATTCTGACAGCAGATGTTGTGCCTGACGTTCAACCTTTTCCAGAAGAAGACTGGGTGGAACCAGAAATCATCTTGCCTCAAGCTGAACGTGAATTCGTTGAACAGGAAGATGGCTCTGATGACGAAGATGTTCAGGTCGATTTTTCAGCCAAGGAGACTCTTGAATACAAACTTCCAAGCTTACAACTCTTTGCCCCTGATAAACCCAAAGACCAGTCTAAAGAGAAGAAAATCGTTCGGGAAAACATCAAAATCTTAGAAGAAACCTTTGCTAGCTTTGGTATTAAGGTAACAGTTGAACGGGCCGAAATTGGGCCATCAGTGACCAAGTATGAAGTCAAGCCTGCAGTGGGTGTAAGGGTCAACCGCATTTCCAATCTTGCAGATGACCTAGCGCTTGCTCTAGCGGCCAAGGATGTTCGGATTGAGGCTCCAATACCTGGGAAATCCCTAGTCGGAATCGAAGTGCCTAACTCTGAGATTGCGACTGTGTCTTTCCGAGAACTATGGGAACAATCTCAAACGAAAGCAGAAAATCTCTTGGAAATTCCTTTAGGGAAGGCTGTTAATGGAACCGCAAGAGCTTTTGACCTTTCTAAAATGCCCCACTTGCTAGTTGCAGGTTCAACGGGTTCAGGGAAGTCGGTAGCCGTTAACGGCATTATCGCCAGCATTCTCATGAAGGCGAGACCTGACCAAGTTAAATTTATGATGGTCGATCCCAAGATGGTTGAGTTATCTGTTTACAATGATATTCCCCACCTCTTGATTCCAGTCGTGACCAATCCACGTAAAGCCAGCAAGGCCCTGCAAAAGGTTGTGGATGAGATGGAAAATCGTTATGAACTCTTTGCCAAGGTAGGAGTCCGCAATATTGCAGGCTTTAATGCCAAGGTAGAAGAGTTCAATGCCCAGTCTGAGTACAAGCAGGTTCCGCTACCACTCATTGTCGTGATTGTGGATGAGTTGGCTGACCTTATGATGGTGGCCAGTAAGGAAGTGGAAGATGCCATTATCCGTTTGGGACAGAAGGCGCGTGCTGCTGGTATCCACATGATTCTCGCAACCCAGCGCCCATCTGTTGACGTCATCTCTGGTTTGATTAAGGCTAATGTCCCATCTCGTGTCGCTTTCGCAGTTTCATCAGGAACAGATTCTCGTACTATCTTGGATGAAAATGGAGCAGAAAAACTGCTTGGTCGAGGTGACATGCTCTTTAAACCGATTGATGAAAATCATCCAGTTCGTCTCCAAGGATCCTTTATCTCGGATGATGATGTTGAACGCATCGTAAACTTCATTAAGGCTCAGGCAGATGCGGACTACGATGAGAGTTTTGATCCCGGTGAGGTTTCTGAAAATGAAGGAGAATTTTCAGATGGTGAAACTGGTGGAGATCCGCTTTTTGAGGAAGCCAAGGCTTTAGTTATCGAAACCCAGAAAGCCAGCGCATCCATGATTCAGCGTCGTTTGTCAGTTGGATTTAACCGTGCGACCCGCCTTATGGAAGAACTGGAGATGGCAGGTGTCATTGGTCCAGCTGAAGGTACCAAACCAAGAAAAGTTTTACAACAATAAAAAATAGCTTCTTTCCAAGTTTGGAAGGAGGCTATTTTAGTGATTATTGATTACTTTTATTTTCTGAAGTTGGAGTATTATTGGACTGTTTTTCATTATCAGCGGCAGGCTTACTTGGAGTAGGAGCAGGAGTAGAAGAATCCAGAGTTGATGCTTTCTGCTCTTCTTTTTTCTCTTCCTTGACGCTAGCTTTTGGTGTTTCTTCTTGTTGTGCTTTTTCTTGACTAGTGTTAGTTTCCTTAGTTGGACTGGTGTTTTCCTTAGGGGATTCCTTTTGGATTTCTTTGACAATGGTTGTCGTCTGGGTTGTCGCAGGTTCTTTTTTAGTATTTTTGTTATTATCCAAGGCGTTCATGATAGTGATACTTGCGGTAATTAAGCCAAGGATACTACCGATAGTAGCGACGGTTTTTTGAAAGACTGTAAAGCCTTTTTTGATGTGTTCTGTTTTTGGTTTTGAAGTTCTACGATAATTAGACATACATTCTCTCCTTTAATTAAAATTTATTATACCGCATTTCTTTAAAAAAATCTTAAAAAAAGAGGAATTGCCCTTTCTTGTCGCAAGCTCCGTTTCATGATACAATAGAAGGAGTGATTTTAGAAAGCGTGAGAAAACATGATTTACTTTGATAATTCGGCGACGACCAAGCCCTATCCTGAAGCACTTGAAACTTATATGCAGGTCGCTTCAAAAATTTTAGGAAATCCATCTAGTCTCCATCGTTTGGGAGACCAGGCAACACGAATTTTAGATGCTTCCCGTCAACAGATTGCAGATTTAATCGGTAAGAAAAGTGATGAAATCTTCTTTACATCTGGTGGAACAGAAGGTGATAACTGGGTTATCAAGGGTGTGGCATTTGAAAAAGCCCAGTTTGGAAAGCACATCATTGTATCATCCATTGAACATCCGGCAGTCAAAGAGTCAGCCCTCTGGTTAAAAAGTCAAGGATTTGAAGTGGATTTTGCTCCAGTTGATAACAAAGGATTTGTGGATGTTGAGGCGCTAGCAGATTTGATACGACCAGATACGACCCTCGTTTCCATCATGGCAGTTAACAATGAAATTGGCTCGATTCAACCTATTCAAGCTATTTCAGAACTGTTGGCAGATAAGCCAACTATTTCCTTCCACGTTGATGCGGTTCAGGCGCTTGCTAAAATTCCGACTGAAAAGTATCTGACAGAACGAGTGGATTTCGCGACTTTCTCTGGTCACAAGTTCCACGGAGTTCGTGGTGTTGGTTTTGTCTATATCAAGTCTGGCAAGAAGATTACGCCTCTTTTAACAGGTGGTGGTCAGGAACGTGATTACCGTTCTACAACTGAAAATGTGGCAGGAATTGCAGCGACAGCCAAGGCCCTCCGTTTGTCTATGGAAAAGCTAGATATCTTTAGGACCAAGACTGGACAGATGAAAGCTGTTATTCGCCAAGCCCTTCTGGACTATCCAGATATTTTTGTCTTTTCAGATGAGGAAGATTTTGCCCCTCATATCTTGACTTTTGGAATCAAAGGTGTTCGTGGTGAGGTCATTGTTCACGCCTTTGAAGACTATGATATTTTCATCTCAACGACATCTGCTTGTTCGTCCAAGGCAGGAAAACCAGCTGGAACCCTGATTGCCATGGGAGTGGATAAAGATAAAGCCCAGTCAGCTGTGCGTCTTAGCCTAGACCTTGAAAATGATATGAGTCAGGTCGAGCAGTTTTTGACCAAGTTAAAATTGATTTACAATCAAACTAGAAAAGTAAGATAGGAGCATTCATGCAATATTCAGAAATTATGATTCGCTACGGTGAGCTGTCAACTAAGGGTAAAAACCGTATGCGTTTCATCAATAAACTTCGCAATAATATTTCAGACGTTTTGTCTATCTATCCCCAAGTTAAGGTAACGGCAGATCGTGACCGTGCCCACGCTTACCTCAATGGAGCAGATTACACAGCAGTAGCAGAATCGCTCAAACAAGTTTTTGGAATTCAAAACTTTTCCCCTGTTTATAAGGTTGAAAAATCTGTAGAAGTTCTGAAGTCTGCTGTCCAAGAGATTATGAAAGATATCTACAAGGATGGCATGACCTTTAAAATTTCTAGCAAGCGTAGCGACCACAACTTTGAGTTGGATAGTCGTGAACTCAATCAAACACTTGGAGGAGCTGTTTTCGAAGCCATTCCAAATGTGCAAGCTCAAATGAAAAGTCCTGACATCAATCTTCAGGTGGAAATCCGTGAAGAAGCAGCCTATCTTTCTTATGAAACAATTCGTGGGGCTGGTGGATTGCCAGTTGGAACTTCAGGTAAAGGGATGCTCATGTTGTCAGGAGGGATTGACTCACCTGTAGCAGGTTATCTTGCTTTGAAACGTGGAGTGGATATTGAGGCTGTTCATTTTGCCAGCCCACCTTACACGAGTCCTGGTGCTCTTAAAAAAGCCCAAGATTTGACCCGTAAATTAACCAAGTTTGGGGGAAATATCCAGTTTATCGAAGTTCCTTTTACAGAGATTCAAGAAGAAATCAAGGCTAAAGCGCCAGAAGCTTACTTGATGACTCTAACTCGTCGCTTTATGATGCGGATTACAGATCGTATTCGTGAGGTACGAAATGGTTTAGTTATCATCAATGGGGAAAGCCTAGGTCAAGTAGCTAGCCAGACCTTAGAAAGCATGCAGGCTATCAATGCAGTTACCAACACTCCTATCATCCGTCCAGTTGTGACAATGGATAAGTTGGAAATCATTGACATTGCTCAGGAAATTGACACCTTTGAAATTTCTATCCAGCCTTTTGAAGACTGCTGTACCATTTTTGCGCCAGATCGTCCGAAAACAAATCCTAAGATTAAGAATGCGGAGCAGTATGAAGCTCGCATGGATGTTGAAGGTTTAGTTGAGCGAGCTGTAGCTGGAATCATGATTACTGAGATTACACCGCAGGTTGAAAAAGATGAAGTTGATGACTTGATTGACAATCTGCTCTAATCAGAAAATCCAAAAGAATTTAGAAAATTAAATGAAAAAGTTAGTTTTTAATTCCAAAAGTGGAAGCAAAACTAACTTTTTTTCTATAATTGTGATATAATAAAATAAAATTTTGAATATAGAGAGTTTTCTGACAATGAATCAATCCTACTTTTATTTAAAAATGAAAGAACACAAACTCAAGGTTCCTTATACAGGTAAGGAACGCCGTGTACGTGTTCTTTTGCCTAAAGATTATGAGAAAGACACGGATCGTTCCTATCCTGTTGTTTACTTTCATGACGGGCAAAATGTTTTTTATAGCAAGGAGTCTTTCATTGGCCATTCATGGAAGATTATCCCAGCTATTAAGCGTAATCCTGATATTAGTCGCATGATTGTCGTTGCCATTGACAATGATGGTATGGGGCGGATGAATGAGTATGCGGCTTGGAAGTTTCAAGAATCTCCTATCCCAGGGCAGCAGTTTGGCGGTAAGGGTGTGGAGTATGCCGAGTTTGTCATGGAGGTGGTCAAGCCTTTTATCGATGAAACTTATCGTACAAAAGCAGACCGCCAGCATACAGCCATGATTGGTTCCTCACTAGGAGGCAATATTACCCAGTTTATCGGTTTGGAATACCAAGACCAAATTGGTTGCTTGGGCGTCTTTTCATCTGCAAACTGGCTCCACCAAGAAGCCTTTAACCGCTATATCGAGCGCAAGAAACTATCGCCTGACCAGCGCATCTTCATCTATGTAGGAACAGAAGAAGCAGATGATACAGATAAGACCTTGATGGCTGGTAATATCAAGCAAGCCTATATCGACTCGTCGCTTCGCTATTACCATGATTTGATAGCTGGGGGAGTTCATCTGGATAATCTTGTCTTGAAAGTTCAGTCTGGTGCCATCCATAGTGAGATTCCATGGTCGGAAAATTTACCAGATTGTCTGAGATTTTTTGCAGAGAAATGGTAAGTTAGAAAAGGAGAAAGCCAATGCATATTGAAAACCTTAGCCACTGGAGTGGTCACCTCAACCGTGAAATGTACCTTAACCGTTATGGTCATGCTGGGATTCCAGTTGTGGTCTTTGCTTCATCAGGCGGTAGTCACAATGAATACTATGATTTTGGCATGATTGATGCTTGTGCTTCCTTTATTGAGGAAGGCCGTGTTCAGTTCTTTACCCTCTCCAGTGTAGACAGTGAGAGCTGGTTGGCCACTTGGAAAAATGGTCACGACCAAGCGGAAATGCACCGTGCCTACGAACGTTATGTGATTGAGGAGGCCATTCCTTTTATCAAGCACAAGACAGGTTGGTTTGATGGCATGATGACGACAGGTTGCTCTATGGGAGCCTATCATGCACTCAATTTCTTCCTCCAGCATCCAGATGTATTTACCAAAGTGATTGCTCTTAGTGGTGTTTACGACGCACGTTTCTTTGTCGGCGATTACTACAATGACGATGCTATTTACCAAAACTCGCCAGTAGATTATATCTGGAACCAGAACGACGGCTGGTTTATTGATCGTTATCGTCAGGCAGAGATTGTGCTTTGTACGGGTCTTGGTGCCTGGGAACAAGATGGTCTACCATCTTTCTACAAGCTCAAAGAAGCCTTTGACCAGAAACAAATTCCAGCCTGGTTTGCTGAATGGGGACACGATGTCGCCCACGACTGGGAATGGTGGCGTAAACAAATGCCTTATTTCCTCGGCAATCTCTATTTATAAAAGGAGTTACCTATGAATTACCTTGTTATTTCTCCCTACTATCCACAAAACTTTCAACAGTTTACCATAGAACTAGCCAATAAAGGCATAACCGTCTTGGGAATTGGTCAAGAGCCTTACGAGCAATTGGATGAGCCCTTACGCAATAGCTTGACCGAGTATTTTCGTGTTGATAATCTTGAGAACATAGACGAAGTCAAACGTGCAGTTGCTTTTCTCTTTTATAAACACGGCCCAATTGACCGCATTGAATCCCACAATGAATATTGGCTAGAGTTGGACGCAAGTCTTCGTGAGCAATTCAATGTTTTTGGTGCTAAACCAGAGGATCTCAAAAAGACGAAATTTAAGTCTGAAATGAAGAAGCTTTTCAAAAAAGCAGGTGTCCCTGTGGTCCCTGGAGCTGTTATCAAGACGGAAGCAGATGTTGATCAAGCAGTGAACGAAATCGGCCTTCCAATGATTGCCAAACCTGACAATGGAGTGGGAGCAGCCGCGACCTTTAAGCTTGAAACAGAAGACGATATCAATCACTTCAAGCAAGAATGGGACCATTCAACCCTTTATTTCTTTGAAAAATTTGTCTCTTCCAGCGAAATTTGCACCTTTGATGGTCTTGTGGACAAGGATGGTAAAATTGTCTTCTCAACAACCTTTGATTACGCCTATACACCGCTTGATCTCATGATTTACAAGATGGACAATTCTTATTACGTTCTCAAGGATATGGATCCTAAATTACGTAAATATGGTGAGGCAATTGTCAAGGAATTTGGCATGAAAGAACGGTTCTTCCATATTGAGTTCTTCCGTGAAGGGGATGATTACATTGCCATTGAGTACAATAACCGTCCTGCAGGTGGTTTCACTATTGATGTTTATAACTTTGCTCATTCCTTGGACCTCTATCGTGGCTACGCAGCTATTGTCGCAGGAGAGGAGTTCCCGGCGTCAGACTTTGAAGCTCAGTATTGTTTGGCTACTTCTCGCCGTGCAAATGCTCACTATGTCTATTCTGAGGAGGACTTGCTTGCCAAATATAGCCAGCAGTTCAAGGTTAAAAAAATCATGCCAGCTGCCTTTGCGGAACTTCAAGGGGATTACCTTTATATGCTGACAACTCCGAGTCGACAAGAAATGGAGCAGATGATTGCAGATTTCGGACAACGTCAGGCTTAAGGGACTATAGGATTAAGGAAAATGACTTTCTTAATCCTTTTGTTTTTTATAAGAAATAAAACCGCTTTCTTATATAATCTTTCGGAAAAGTAGTTGCTAAAAGATATAAAAATTGATAGAATAAGGATTGTCTAAAAAATTTTAAGGAGAATCTATCAAATGGATTTCACATGGGCAATTAAATATGCCACTGAATTTTTGGGAACTGCTATTTTGATCATTCTTGGAAATGGTGCAGTTGCCAACGTTGAACTTAAAGGTACGAAAGGTCACCAAAGTGGCTGGATCGTTATCGCTGTTGGTTATGGTATGGGGGTTATGATCCCAGCATTAATGTTTGGTAACGTATCTGGAAACCACATCAACCCAGCCTTCACTCTTGGACTTGCAATCAGCGGTCTCTTCCCTTGGGCACAAGTTGCGCCTTATATCATCGCACAAGTTTTGGGTGCTATCTTTGGTCAAGCCTTGGTTGTGGCAACACACCGCCCATACTACTTGAAAACTGAAAATCCAAACAATATCTTGGGTACTTTCTCAACAATTTCAAGTTTGGATAATGGTACAAAAGAATCACGTTTTGCAGCAACTGTTAATGGTTTTGTAAACGAGTTTGTTGGTTCATTTGTTCTTTTCTTCGCAGCCCTTGGTATGACTAAAAACTTCTTTGGTTCTGAAGTGCTTCAATACATGAAACAAATGGCTAGTCAAGCAGGTCAAAATGTTGACTTTTCTGATTTAGCAATCAAAGCCCAAGTAGCACCACATACTGCTTCAGGACTTTCAGTAGCTCACTTGGCACTTGGTTTCCTTGTTATGGCTTTGGTAACATCACTTGGTGGACCTACAGGACCTGCCTTGAACCCAGCCCGTGACTTGGGACCACGTCTCCTTCATGCTTTCCTTCCAAAATCAGTTCTTGGTGAGCACAAAGGCGATTCAAAATGGTGGTACTCTTGGGTACCAGTAGTAGCACCGATTGCAGCAGCAATTGCGGCAGTAGCTATCTTCAAATTCCTTTACCTATAAGAAATTGAAACCGAGGATTTCCTCGGTTTTTTTAGATGGAATTTTTACGAAAAATTGGTAAATTTGAGCATAATATCTTGTAAAAAATTCTAAAATCCTATAAAATAAAAAGTGACGGAGGAATTTATGAATGTAAATCAGATTGTACGGATTATTCCTACTTTAAAAGTTAATAATAGAAAATTAAATGAAACATTTTATATTGAGACCCTTGGAATGAAGGCCTTGTTAGAGGAGTCAGCCTTTCTGTCACTAGGCGACCAAACAGGTCTTGAAAAGCTGGTTTTAGAAGAAGCACCAAGCATGCGTACTCGTAAGGTAGAGGGAAGAAAAAAACTAGCTAGATTGATTGTCAAGGTGGAAAATCCCTTAGAAATCGAGGCCTTATTAGCTAAAACAGATTCGATCCATCGATTATATAAAGGTCAAAATGGCTACGCTTTTGAGATTTTTTCACCCGAAGATGATTTGATTTTGATTCATGCGGAAGATGACAGAGCAAGTCTAGTAGAAGTAGGAGAAAAGCCAGAATTTCAAACAGATCTGGAGTCAATTTCTTTAAGTAAATTTGAAATTTCTATGGAATTACACCTCCCAACGGATGTCGAAAGTTTCTTGGAATCATCTGAAATTGGGGAATCCCTTGATTTTATCCCAGCTCAGGGTCAAGATTTGACTGTGGATAATGCCGTTACTTGGGACTTATCTATGCTCAAGTTCTTGGTCAATGAATTAGACATAGCAAGTCTGTGCCAGAAATTTGAGTCTACCGAATATTTTATTCCTAAGTCTGAAAAATTCTTCCTTGGTAAAGATAGAAATAATGTTGAATTGTGGTTTGAAGAAGTATGAAGTGGACCAAGATTATTAAGAAAATAGAAGAACAAATCGAGGCAGGGATCTATCCCGGAGCCTCTTTTGCGTATTTTAAGGACCATCAATGGACGGAGGTCTATTTAGGCCAGAGTGACCCAGAGCATGGCTTGCAGACAGAGGCAGGACTCGTTTATGACCTAGCTAGTGTCAGCAAGGTTGTTGGGGTAGGTACTGTTTTCACCTTCTTGTGGGAAAGAGGTCAATTAGATATTGACAGACCAGTAACCGATTTTTTACCTGAAAGTGATTATCCAGATATTACTATTCGTCAGCTCTTAACTCACGCTACAGACCTTGATCCGTTTATTCCCAATCGTGATCTTTTAACAGATTCAGAATTAAAGGAAGCGATGTTTCATCTCAATAGACGAAATCAGCCAGCCTTTCTTTATTCGGATGTCCATTTTTTGCTGTTGGGTTTTATTTTGGAAAGAATCTTTAATCAAGACTTGGATGTGATTTTACAAGAACAAGTCTGGAATCTTTGGGGAATGACGGAAACCAAGTTTGGCCCTGTTGAGCTTGCTGTTCCAACTGTCAGAGGTGTCGAGACAGGTCTGGTACATGATCCCAAGGCTCGTCTCCTGGGCAGACATGCAGGTAGTGCTGGTTTATTTTCGACTGTAAAGGATTTACAAATCTTTTTAGAACACTATTTAGCAGATGATTTTGCAAGAGATTTGAGTCAAAATTTTTCTCCTTTGGATGACAAGGAACGTTCTTTGGCATGGAATTTGGAGGGAGATTGGCTAGACCATACGGGCTATACAGGTACCTTTATCATGTGGAATCGTCAGAAGCAAGAAGCGGTCATTTTCCTATCGAATCGTACCTATGAAAAGGATGAGAGAGCTCAGTGGATTGTAGATCGTAATCAAGTGATGGACTTGATTCGTAAATAAGAGTAAGGAGAGACATGTCAAACAGTTTAAAAGGGACTTTACTAACAGTTGTGGCTGGTATTGCTTGGGGCTTGTCAGGAACGAGTGGCCAATACCTGATGGTACACGGAATTTCGGCTCTGCTTTTAACCAACTTACGACTTTTAATCGCCGGTGGGATTCTCATGCTCTTAGCTTATGCTACTGCAAAGGATAGAATACTGGCCTTTTTAACGGATAGAAAGAGTTTGCTGTCTCTTCTTCTTTTTGCTCTAATTGGTCTATTCCTCAATCAATTTGCCTATCTAACTGCTATTCAGGAAACCAATGCAGGTACCGCGACAGTGCTTCAGTATGTTTGTCCTGTCGGGATTTTAATTTATAGCTGTATCAAGGATAAGGTGGCGCCGACACTGGGAGAGATTGTTTCTATCATATTAGCTATCGGAGGAACCTTCCTGATCGCCACTCATGGGCAGTTAGACCAGTTATCTATGACACCTTCTGGCTTATTCTGGGGGCTCTTTTCTGCTCTGACTTACGCCATGTATATCATTTTGCCCATAGCCTTGATTAAGAAGTGGGGGAGCAGTTTGGTCATTGGTGTGGGAATGGTCATAGCAGGTTTGGTCGCCCTTCCTTTTACAGGAGTTCTACAGACTACTATCCCAACAAGTCTTGATTTTCTCCTTGCTTTTGCAGGTATTATCCTTATCGGAACTGTCTTTGCCTATACAGCTTTCCTTAAAGGAGCCAGTCTGATAGGACCGGTCAAGTCAAGCTTGTTGGCTTCAATTGAGCCAATCTCGGCGGTTTTCTTTGCCTTCCTAATTATGAATGAACAATTTTATCCCATTGATTTTCTTGGCATGGCAATGATTTTAATTGCAGTAACTCTGATTTCTTTGAAAGATTTACTCTTAGAAAAATAAAAAGACTCTTTGTCGTCCGTGACAGAGAGTTTTTATGTAGTATTTTATACTCAATGAAAATCAAAGAGCAAACTAGGAAACTAGCCGCAGGCTGCTCAAAGCACTGCTTTGAGGTTGTAGATAAGACTGACAAAGTCAGTCACATATATAATCCAAGGCGACGTTGACGCGGTTTGAATTTGATTTTCGAAGAGTATTAATTGTTTTCAAGATAAAATTCAAATCGTTCGCCTACATACTGACTTTTTACGTATTCAAAAGCAGTACCATCTTCTAGGTAGGAAACCTGAGTTAAACCAAGAATAGCGTGTCCTTTTTCAACTTCCAAATAGAGGGCAATTTTTTCTTTAGCAAGGCGAGCATAGATAGTCTGCTGTGATTTACCGATACGGTAGCCGTGTTTTTGTAGAGTCTGGAAGAAATGACTAGTGATTTCTTCTTTTTTAAAGTCCTTAATGAATTTTTCAGGAATAGAAGCCACTTCATAAACCAGAGGAACTTGGTCGGCATAGCGAACCCGCTCCATTCGGATAATATTTTCGGTAGGAGAAATTCCTAGCTTGGCAACTTCCTGCTCATTGGGAATGGTTTTTCTGTAGGAAATGAGCTGGCTAGAGGGAACTTTACCTTGGGACTTAACAATTTCAGTAAAACTGGTTGTCCCTCTCATCTTTTCTTGTACACGTGTACTGGATACAAAGGTGCCACTTCCTACACGGCGCTCTAAGACGCCTTCTTCGACTAATAGAGATACGGCTTGGCGGAGAGTCATGCGGCTGACCGCAAACTGCTCTGCTAAATCTCGTTCACTGGGAAGCCTCTCGCCAATGGCCCAACGATGTTCGTCAATATCCTTTTTAATCTGATCATGGATTTTCATATAAGCGGGTAGCATATTTTTCACTTCATTTCTATCTTTTCTCTATTGTACCCCAATAAACTAGAAAAAGTCAAACTTCGCCTTGTTTAGTTGGTAATTCGCCCTTATTTGTGATAGAATATTGAAAAAAGATATTTCTTTTGAGAAAGGAAAAAGATGAGCAACATTTCAACTGATTTGCAAGATGTAGAAAAAATCATCGTATTGGACTATGGTAGCCAATACAACCAGCTGATTTCACGCCGTATCCGTGAGATTGGTGTTTTTTCAGAACTAAAAAGCCATAAAATTTCAGCTGCTGAAGTTCGTGAAATCAACCCTGTAGGAATCATCCTTTCAGGTGGTCCAAATTCTGTATACGAAGATGGTTCATTTGATATTGACCCAGAAATCTTCGAACTCGGAATTCCTATTTTGGGAATTTGTTACGGTATGCAGTTATTGACCCATAAACTTGGAGGAAAAGTTGTTCCTGCAGGTGATGCTGGAAATCGTGAATACGGTCAATCAACTCTTACTCACACACCATCAGCGCTTTTTGAATCAACACCAGACGAGCAGACTGTTTTGATGAGCCATGGTGATGCGGTTACTGAGATTCCTGCTGATTTTGTTCGTACTGGAACTTCAGCTGACTGCCCATATGCAGCCATTGAAAACCCAGATAAACACATTTACGGTATCCAATTCCACCCAGAAGTTCGCCATTCTGTATACGGAAATGATATCCTTCGTAACTTTGCCCTTAATATCTGTAAGGCTAAAGGTGACTGGTCAATGGATAACTTCATTGACATGCAGATCCAAAAAATTCGTGAGACCGTCGGTGATAAACGTGTCCTTCTTGGCCTATCAGGTGGGGTTGACTCATCTGTCGTTGGGGTTCTTCTCCAAAAGGCTATTGGCGATCAATTGATCTGTATCTTCGTAGACCACGGTCTTCTTCGTAAAGGGGAAGCAGACCAAGTTATGGACATGCTTGGTAGTAAGTTTGGTTTGAATATCGTCAAAGCAGACGCTGCTAAACGTTTCCTTGACAAACTTGCTGGCGTTTCTGACCCTGAACAAAAACGTAAAATCATCGGTAACGAGTTTGTCTATGTTTTTGATGACGAAGCAAGCAAGCTTAAAGATGTGAAATTCCTTGCTCAAGGTACGCTTTATACAGACGTTATCGAGTCTGGTACGGATACAGCTCAAACTATCAAGTCACACCACAATGTGGGTGGTCTTCCAGAAGACATGCAGTTTGAATTGATCGAACCACTCAACACTCTCTATAAAGACGAAGTTCGTGTCCTTGGTACGGAGCTTGGTATGCCAGACCACATCGTATGGCGCCAACCATTCCCAGGACCAGGCCTTGCTATCCGTGTTATGGGTGAAATCACTGAAGAAAAACTAGAAACAGTTCGTGAATCAGACGCTATCCTCCGTGAAGAAATTGCCAAAGCTGGCCTTGACCGCGATATTTGGCAATACTTCACTGTTAACACAGGCGTTCGTTCAGTTGGGGTTATGGGTGACGGTCGTACGTATGACTACACAATTGCAATCCGTGCTATCACCTCTATCGATGGTATGACTGCTGATTTTGCCAAAATTCCATGGGAAGTGCTTCAAAAAATCTCAGTACGTATCGTAAACGAAGTGGATCATGTTAACCGTATCGTCTACGATATTACAAGTAAACCACCTGCAACAGTTGAATGGGAATAATAGATAAGAGTAACTTAGGCTAAGAATCCTTGATGTAACAGCATTTTAATAACTGTAAAAAGTTAAAATGATATAAATTGCTTTAACTTGTCTCCAAAGAAGCTCTTAAATTTGAGCTTCTTTTTCTATTTTATGGGTAAGAATTATAAGTTTTTTGGATAATCATTAAAAGCTTTACCTGGAAGAGATTAAAGTTAATAGATTTGTTCGATGACTATTTGAAGCAAGATATCGAACCAGTTTAATGGTAATTTTGTTGACAATTCATAAATCAAATAATCGTCCATTAAGTTAAAAAAGGTGTTAGGAAAAAATAATGAAAGTACATTTTATACTACATGAGAGTTTTGAAGTCCCAGGTGCTTATCTAACTTGGGCTCAATCAAGAGGTCATGATATCGGAATAACAAAGGTTTATAAGGAAGAATCTTTACCCAAAACAGTTTCTGATATTGATTTTCTTATTATTATGGGAGGTCCGCAATCTCCTGATGAAGATAAAGAACATTTCCCTTATTATCATCCAAAAGAAGAAGTTAGACTCATTCGACAAGCAATAGAAGAAGATAAATATATTGTAGGTGTATGCTTAGGGGCGCAACTACTTTCTGTTGCTTATGGGGGGCAATATGAGCACAGTCCCGAAAGAGAAATAGGTGTATTCCCTATTAGGATGACTAGTCAAGGACTAGCAGATAAACACCTCAAACATTTTGGTAGCGAGCTTTTAGTTGGTCACTGGCATGGTGATATGCCGGGATTGACAGACGAAGCGGTAATCCTTGCTACCAGTCAAGGATGTCCACGACAGATTGTTCGCTTTAGCCCTAAACATTATGCTTTCCAAGTGCATTTAGAGTTTGATTTAGAAGCGATTGATTTATTGATTGCTGCTGATGGTGAAGAACAATTAAAAGAACAGAATAAAAAATTACCTTTTGTTCAATCACCTGAAGAATTACGTGGTAACGATTATTCTGAAATGAATGCAAAATTGCATAATTTTTTAGATTCGCTTACCAGTTAGAATTGGAGAAAATCAAGATATTTTAGTTTGTGATTTTATGAAATATCAAAATCAAGAAAAGGTGAGTGAACGGTATAAAAAAATAAATACTCTTAGCTACAGGGTATCTGTGTTAAATTTCTAATTTGTAATGATTGACCACAGTACGATTTTCCACAAATAGCTAGCTTTGTTTTACTGGACAAGCTGACTATATTGCTAAAAACTAAATATGATTACTCACGTTGGGAATATTTTGTTATTTGATGTCCTTTCTTTGAATAGAATACTGAGCTTGGAAAAGGAGAATTAAAACTGTGGAAATGGATGCGGTGGCTCAACACCACGTTGATACTTATGAAATCATGATCCTTTTTGATAGTCTAGTCAATTCAGGTAAAGATTGAACTGCAGGAGAACCTTAAAATACCCTCACGGATATGATGAAGGTTGGTTTGGAAACCTTGATTGTAGAAAAAAGGAAAAATAAGGTTAGGAAAATTTATTTTGAGGAGAAATTTTATAGATTTTTCCACAATAAGACGCATAGTATCAAGTTTTTTCAAGGCTTGATACTATGCTCTTTTCTGATTTTATACTCAATGAAAATTAAAGAGCAAACTAGGAAGCTAGCCGTAGGTTGCTCAAAACACTGTTTTGAGGTTGCAGATAGAGCTGACGTGGTTTGAAGAGATTTTCGAAGAGTATTAAAGACTTTTTGCCCAACCTCCACATAAACCACCCGTTAGACGAGTGTTTAAGATTTGATATCAAAAGTAAAATGAAGTTGCTACTCAGTAAATAGAAAATAGCAATAATTTTCACCCTACAATAATTGTGAAGTGGACTTTGTCTATCTCTGAGTCTAGAAATTGAAATTTGTAATAAAAATGTTATATTTCACAAAGTACTCCCAATATTTCATGGGGGGGGGTAAATATGCGTATAAACAGAAAAAATACTCAATAAAATAAATAGTTATTATTTTTGTGTATTTAATTTTGTGATGAATTTATTATTAGTGGTTATTCTCACTTTTGCTGTGAAAGGAAACCGTGGATATCTATTGATTTTTATTTAGAAAGTATTAAAATAGTAAGATAGGTGATAATATACACATTTGCTTAATGTTTAGTATATGTTTATTATTGTTTGATAAAAGAACCTGAAAAAATAATAAGGGAGAATAGAAGTGAAATTCGAAAAACGTCAAAAGTTTGCCATTAGAAAATTCAGTGTCGGTGTGGCATCTGTTTTGATTGGGCAATTTTTTATTGGTGCTGTAGCCAATGCGCCAGTCGTACGCGCCAGTGAAGTGATTGGTGTCCATGCGGAAAAGCAAAAGGACCCAGATGCTGAAGTAGCTCAACCCAAGGTAGAAGCAACTACTGTAGACACTGATAAAAATCAAGTTGTTCCTAGGCCTGAGTCGGATCCATTGGCAGAAAAACCAGTTGTAACTCAACCGTCAGTTGAAGCAAGCATTTCAAATTCAGAAAAAGCAGTTTCTACAGAAAAGGATCCAAAAGCTCAGCCAGAAATGCTGGCAAAAGAAGTGGCAGAGACTGTTCATAAAGAAGCTGACAGAAAACCACTAGTAGAAGCTCCTCTGACGAAACTGGAGGAAAAGGAAGAGGTTACAAATCCTGACAAGGACCAGTTGGGAACAACAATCACTGAAGCAGAAGTAGTAACGAAGGAAGCCGAAAAATACTTGAGCAGTCTAACAGACTCCAATCAAAAAGCTGCCATCGAAGAAGCCTTGAGTCGCTCCAATCAACTTCTAACAGAGGCCAGAACTTCTCTCAAATCAATAGATGCTTCAAATGCAGCCTTTGAAACAGCTCGTACCAATCTAGCAGAAGCCATCGAGGCAGTTTGGAACCAACTCAAGAAGATGGGTCATTCAGGCAATCTTAGTTATAGGTTGGATGCAGAGACGACGAGTCAACCAGCTGTTCTAATTCCAACTGGGTCAACTACGATTTACTCCCACGGAGCAACAACTGCACCTAAAGTTGAATTTGATATTTCTACCGATCTTGCACCATATCGAGGCAACAATTGGAGTCAATATTATAGAGTAAAAGAAAATTTAAATTCAAATTTAAATGATGATGCTCAAAAATTAGGTTTAAATATTATAGAAAAATCGACGACGAATCCGTCAGGAAATAGCGATTATATTCTCGCCCTATCTGGAAATGTTCCAACTACGGTAGAACCTGGTACTTACAATGTTGGCTTCACTTATAACAATCAAACCTATACGACAGCAGTTACAATCAAGCCTGTTAATGAGGCTCCGTATATGACCTTGGAGCGGTATTTCGGGGATGAAACAGGTCGTAATATCCCTGATTACAGATTTAAAAAAAATGGTTCTACAGTCGAATTGAAGTATAAGGTGGGCTTGACGAATATCGAGCCAAATGAAGTTGAACTAACCCCCGATGCGAAACGCTTAGGATTTGTATTTAATGACGGTGGTAAAGACGAACGGTATCTGACCAAGACTGTCACCTTGGATAGTACGCTTCAAAGTGGAACCTATACGATAGGAGTTCAGTCCAAAGCAGATCCCTATACTAGGATCACAGCTAATCTAACGGTAGAAGAACCACCTACTTATGAGTTGGTTGATCGTTATGGTCAGGGTAAAGAAGAAAATTCTGTTGACTACGATCAAGATAGCCACACAGCTTATATGACAGTGACTCCATTTGGTTATTTTTTAGATTCTATTACCCAAGCACAAACGATAGCAGATGCGACTCCAGATAGTCCTCAGTATACGTCTAATCTTTGGTTGTCTTTACCAGGTAGTAGAAATGACTATAATATTGTAGGTAATACTGCACCTGTAACCATCACTAAACTAGAGCAAACCGGAGCTAGTCCAGGTGTTAAGGTCGAGTTTATAAAAGATGGACCCGCAACAGCAGATAATGTATTTACCTATTATTCTAGTGTATACAGAAGTGATGTGTTAACAAATAATACTAGTGTAGGGTACAGTACGACTTATAGTACGACTTATAGTGACTATAAAACATCCCCCTATCGTTTAAACTTCAAAAATCTGCCAGCTAAAGCTGGAACCTATTTTCTTGATTTTCAAGTGACGGATAATCTTGGTCGAGTAACCAATCATCACTTAAATATTGTTACTAGGGAAGTATCACAAACAACACCAAATAGAGATACCCCATCTAGAGGTAGTAATTATGCTGGTAATCATACTTTAACCAATGCTGATGTTATGTTTGATGCGGACAAGCTGTATCGCGTAGCGAATCCAATTCCAGTAGCTGTGCCTATCTCGAATGAGGAGCAGAATCTAGGAAACTTGGTATTGAATAAAGCAAATGCGACTTTAACGGTTGATAGTAAACCTGATGGAGTCGATATTGTTCCAGATACTGAGGATCCGACCAAGTTTAAGATTATCAAGCAAAATGGGCATACCTTGCCTGCGGGTGTCCATACTATCACGGCTACAGCAAAGGATGGACACTTTGGAGCCAATGTCCCAGCTCGTACCTATAAGTTTGAAGTGATGGATGGGTTAAATCCTATTTCCAATCAAAGCTGGCAAGAAGGACAAGCTATCCCTACTATTCCTGTTTCGATGACAAATGGTAGTAAGATTACGAGTCTATCAGTTGAGTCTGATGGAGAACATCTCTACCTAAGTCCTAATGCTGACAATACAGGTCTAACAGGTTATGCTTTAAAACATACAGATGCACCACAAACAGCGATTGTAACAGCTACTTATACCAATAATGAAGGTCAAAGTCGTCAAATTAAGACAAGCTTTACTTATACAGTTACACCTCCACCAGTTTCTGATTTAACTTTATCTGTAACGAATGATAAGCAAACAGTTTCAGAAGGAACTAAATTTGCAGATATGGTTGTAACAGCTACTGATGGTGCAACGGTCACAGTAGGAACACTGCCAGATGGTGTTCTGTATGATAGCAATAGCAAAACATTATCAGGTACTGGATTATATGAAGGACATTATGTGATTCCAGTTACTGCTGCAAAAGATGGGGCTTCCATTACTAAAGTAGTTGATTTGACAGTAACGCCAGGAAACTTCAGTGTCCCAGAAGCTAGTTACACATTTACAGCAGGTGAAGCAATACCGCCGATTACTCTTAAAATTCCTAAAAATGTGATAGTAAGTTACACAGGGGGCAGTTTACCAAATGGTCTAAATTGGTCTTCAGATAATAAAACTATAACAGGAACACCGACTCAAGTAGGGACCTTCCAAACATATGCTTATGTATACAGAACTGACAAATCGGGTTATAACCAGTATGCCTATGCGTATGTCAATATTACAGTAAACAGTGTACCACTAAACTTTTCTATTCCTGATAATAGAAAAGAAGTGAAAGTTTTAGATGAGCTTCCTCCTATTCAGTTACAAGCTGATGGAGCCTTGTTAACAATCACTTCTGGAGAACTTCCTCCAGGTGTAAACTATGATGCTGCGACGAAAACTGTTTCAGGTACACCAACAAAAGTAGGAACCTATACAGCAACTTTCACAGCAACAAGTCCAACAATTAGTGGGAATTCAACCGCAAGCGCAACCTTAACGATTAATGTAACATCACGAGATTTAACTGTAGCGGTTGATAATAAGGAACAAGAGAAGACTGTTCTAACTGCAATAGACAATGTAGTACTGACTCCTTCTGACAATAAAGCAAGATTGGAGGTAGATACAAGTCAGTTACCACCAGGAGTTACTTATGATTCAGCTACAAGGACTATTTCTGGCACACCATCTAAAGTGGGAGAATACTTAATTCCATATAAAGCGACTTTCCCAGAAATGGCAGAATCTCCAGTTGATGGGGGGCATATTAAAATTAATGTTCGCCCACTTCCAGTAAGTATCAATGTTACAGATAAGGAACAAACGATTCGTCTGGGTGAAACGATTAAAAATATGGTGGTTTCTCACAGTGAACATTCAGATTTAGGTGCTCGTTATTTAAGTGTGGATTTACCGGAAACAGACTTAGATTCTTATCTTGAATCAACTGCAGGTTTAAATTATAATGCTGCAACGCATACAATTAGTGGAACTCCAACCAAGCCTGGTGTTTATAAAGTTCGTTTAAAAGCAACATTGGATTCTGAAACATTAGGTAGAGGTAGTGCGGAAGAGATTATCACTGTAAAGGTAGTAGATGATCCAATATCATTAGACATTAAAAATGATCGTCAAATGATTGCCTTAGGAAAAACAAGCCTTCGTCCAATTACGTTCACAGTTCCAGATGGAGTTACACTTACTGTTGATACAACAAAACTTCCAAATGGTGTAACATATGATGAATCTGCTAAAACCATCTCTGGAACCCCAACAGTAGCTGGAGCATTTGATATACCAGTAACAGTAACAAGTGCAGGTAAAACTAAATCAATTACCAAAGATATCACCATAGATGTTGTAGACTTAACACCAGCTACACCAACTGTAACTGTGGCAGAAAACAATGATGGAACGCATACAATTACGATTTCACAACCAGGTGGACAACCAGTATCAACCATTATTAAAAATGGTAAAGATGGTGAGACTCCAAAAGTTAAAGTAGATCGTGATGAAACTAAGAAAGAAACTACGTTAACCTTCTATAGTGACAAGAATGCCAATAATCAGTTTGACGAAGGAACAGATACAGTTCTAGGCACATCCGTGATTAAAGATGGACAAGACGGAGCAGCTGGACTAAAAGGTGAAAAAGGTGAAACTGGAGTAGCTGGGCCAAAAGGTGACCAAGGCCTTCAAGGTCGTGATGGCCAAAACGGACGTGATGGAAAAGATATCTTAAATGGCACAAGTACACCAACAGCCCAAGATGGAAAAGATGGCGATACATTCATCAATACAACAACAGGAGATGTCCTTGTTAAGAAAAATGGAGAGTGGAAACCAGCAGGAAATATCAAGGGAGCAAAAGGTGATAAAGGTGAAGCTGGAGTAGCCGGCCGCGACGGAAAAGACGGCTTTACACCAGAAGTAAGTGTAGTGACAAATCCAGATGGAAGTCATACAATTTCAATTACTCAACCAGATGGTAAAGAACCAATTGCAACAACGGTTAAAAATGGAGAAAACGGAAAAGATGGACGTTCTCCAAGAATTGAATTAAAACCAATTTATCCTGCACAACCTCGAAGCACTAGAAGAGCAAGAAGTGTGGATGAAGACCGTGCAACTACTCAACCAGCAACGAAGCCAATTGGCGTTCATATTACAGTTTATTACGATAATGATAATAGTTTGACCTATACTGCTGGAGATACTTTGATTAGTGAGGAAGATATCTATAACGGAGTAGATGGTCGTGACGGTCGTGATGGTATTGATGGTAAATCAGCGATAATTGAAACAAAAGAAAACTCTGATGGAAGCCATACAATTATTATTACCAACCCAGATGGATCAAAACGTGAGATTGTAGTGAAAAATGGCCAAGACGGTAAATCTCCTACAATTGAAACGAAAGAGAATGCAGATGGAAGTCATACAATTGTCATTATAAATCCAGATGGAACAAAACAAGAAATCGTTGTGAAGAATGGTAAGGACGGTAAAGATGGTAAAGATGGTAAAGATGGACGTGATGGTAAGGATGGAACATGTAATTGTGCTGTGAATCCAACCCCTGTACAACCAGGAAATACTGGAACAACACCACCAGAACAACCGAAACCAGAATCAGGAAGAATTACACCACCATCAGAACAACCGGAATCAAAACCGGATCCGAAACCAGAAACAAATAAACCAAACACTCCGGGTTCAGGTACTCCAAATACGGGAACGCCAGAAACCGGAACACCAGACACTCCAGGAGCAGGTACTCCAAATACAGGGAAGCCAGGAACAGGTGCACCAGAAACAGGAATCCCAAGTACAAATAATCAAACTGTACTTGATTCACATACCTCTGATACTGTAGAAATTCCAAACGCAGTTCCAGTAACATCTGAACCAAATACTCAAATCCCAGATAATGGAACTTCTGGAATGACGAATCATACAAGAGTAGCCTTACCGAATACGGGAAGCCAAACAGATGTCATTTCAATTCTTTTAGGAAGTGGAATCTTGCTTACTCTTTATGTAGCCAAAAGAAAAGAAGACTAGAAGCTAAATTTTCGCTCTTAGTTTATCAAAAGCGAGAATAGAGTATAGAAGGTGCAAATCCCTCAGATGCTTACTTGCTTTTAATGGTTTAAGATAGTTAATTATGGTTGCCAGATTGTAGGTGTTCCATAATAGGAAAATTGTTATAAGAGCTAATCCTCCGATATGCTAGATGAAAGTAGTGTATCGGAGGATATTTTGGCTCTTTGTCAACTGTAGTGGGTTGAAGAAAAGCTAAGCTCGAGAAAGGA